>NZ_JASATW010000021.1:0-104029 GCF_030405905.1 Sphaerothrix gracilis Ecp01 | reverse complement strand
GGGCAATAATTTCAGGCACCTCGTAGGAATGAAGCTGCTGCACCCGCTCAGCTAGAGCAGTGAACTGGGCTAGGTCACTTTTGATCATGAGCTGCCATTCTGTCTCCTGCTGCACTTCTCCCTGCCAGCGATAGACCGACTGGATAGGCACGAGACTGACGCAGGCTGCCAAACGCTCTTGCACCAGAGCTGAAGCGATCGCGCTGGCTTCCGTTTCAGAACTGGCCGTGACCAGCACCACCCCGAGCTGAGTCATGACTAAAACCGCAACGCTACCGGAACAGGGCTAGCAGCATTTGCCGGAGACGACTCGGCTGACGGATAGGCTGTCAGAATATTTGGCAAAATGGCGTCTGATAGGTCGGTATCGTGCAGTTGGGCTTCGGTGAGGGAGGCTTCATAGAGGTTGGCCTGACTGCAATCAGCACGGCTCAGATTGGCGCGATCGAGGCGGGCTTTCCAGAGAGAGGCTTCGGTCAGGTTAGATCCGGCCAGGTTGGCCTCCGTCAGGTTCACCCCTCTGAGGCTGGCATGGGCTAAATTGGCGATCGCCAGGTTAGCGCCCTGCAAATTGGCCCCGTTGAGCTTGGCACTGCTGAGATTGATGCCGCTGAGGTTGAGATTTTGTAAATCGAGGCCGTTGAGGTAGGCGTTTTCAAAATTGACGTTGTCTAGACGGGTCTGGTCTAGCTCCGCTCCGCTGAGGCGAGCCCCGGATAGGTTAGCCCAGGACAGGTTAGCGCCCGATAGATTAGCGCCGCGTAGGTTGACGCCCTGCAGATTAGCGCCGCAGAGATTGGCATTGCGCAGATTGGCATCTCTGAGATTGGCCCCCCGCAGGTTGGCTCCGCTGAGGCGCGCGCCGGACAGATTCGCTTTCACTAAAAAAGCGCCTTTGAGGATGGCTTTGGTTAAATCGGCTGAAATTAACTGGCTTTCGCTCATCTTGACGTAGCTCAAATCAGCCCAGTGCAGTTCCGCCTGGCTGAGGTTGGCCTGAGTCAAGAAGGTGCGCCGCAGATAGGCTCCCGTGAGATTGGCCTTGGCCAAGTTCACAGAAACTAAGATACGGCTGTCTAAATTGGCTCCGTGGAGATGTACCCCCTCAAATTCGCGATATCCAGACTCGTATAGTTCGAGAAAGTAGCTCACGTGCATAGATTGACAGCGGTGAACGGGGCGATAGAGCGGTAGATCTAACAGGGGAATGAACACAATAAATCCCCAAACTTATTACGCTAAAACAGGTTTCTTGGTACATACACACCGTAGACGGCAACCTCTGCCTTTGCGGGCCGCACTTTAAGTTGATTGATAATTCAGCGAAAAACTTATTAGTCACTCATGGTTAGACAAATTAGCTTCATGCTTCTATGGATTGGATTCATTCTCTACGCCTTTTTATTGGCGCCTCCCGACCAGCCCGATACCTTCGAGCTGATTCAGCGACTCTCCACCGGAGACTGGGACGGTATTAACCCGCTGATCGTTGCCCTGTTTAATCTGATGGGGATTTGGCCCCTAGTCTATGCCTGTGTGGTGCTGATTGATGGACATGAACAAAAAATAGCCGCCTGGCCGTTTGTGATCGGTTCCTTCGGCGTCGGCGCTTTTCTGCTGCTGCCTTACCTGGCCCTGCGCCGCCCCCAGCCCACCTTTACAGGCGAAAAAAGTAGTCTGCTGAAACTCGTCGATTCTCGCTGGGTAGGAGGACTGCTGGCGATCGCCGCTTTCATTCTTCTAGCCTATGGCTTCACCCAGGGCAACTGGAACGATTTTGTCCAGCAGTGGCAAACCAGCCGCTTCATCCACGTCATGAGTCTAGATTACTGCCTGCTCTGGCTGCTGTTTCCGGCACTGCTGGGGGATGACATGGCCCGGCGCGGTATCAGCGATCGCCGCTGGCTTTGGCTGCTGCCAGTGATTCCGGTACTGGGAGCGGCAATTTATCTGACTATTCGCCCCCCACTGACAGCCGCAACGGCCTCATCCGGCAGCGATTCACCCATTGCCCCAACGGCGTAATCTGGCCACGCCGCCATTACTGAGCGTCCAGTTCGTCCCGCGCTGCCAGGTAGCCTCGGGCATAGGCGGTTGGCCCCAGGGTTTGGTGAATGGTGAACTCGCTGACTGCCGGATACAGGAAGATATCGGTGTAGCCTTCAGCGGTAGGCCACTTCCAGGGGTTAGGGGACATCTGGTTAGCTAAGAGCCGCTTCGGTACCCAGTAGTCGTTGAAGCGCCACAGATCCAGCGGCCCGTAGACGGTGATACCCGGCGGGGGAGCCTGCCCGGTCACCTGAGTATCGATTACCAATGGCTGCTGGGGTGAGCGGTGGCCGAGGCCGGTGGTATAGGTGAGGTTGTCTGGGTTAGCGCCTAGAGAAAACTGGTTAGCTAGCACTGCCGCCGCTAAATACTGGCGATCGCCCGTGAGCGCGTGAGCCCGCAAAAGCTGTACAGCCTCCGGCGCGCCAAAGCTGCCGCCCCAGCCTACGTTTTCATAAGCGTCAAACTTGCCCCAGTTGAAGCCCGTGCCGTTGACAATTTTTACTTGACTGTCGGCTAGCTGCAGCAGAGCGGCTCTGGCATTTTGCTGAATTTCAGCCTCAACCGGCAGCTCGCTCAGGCGGACATAGACAAAAGCGGCGTCAATGTGATCGTGGCTCTTACCCTTGCGAGCGCGAGCTTTCGGATCGGAGAACGCAGTAGTGTCAAGAAAAAGCTGGTGCCAGCGGCGATCGCCCGTAGCCCGGTACAGCTCCACCGCCGCCAGGTTGCGCTCGCTGCGAATCCGCCAGTCCACGTCTGCAGCTTCAGCATACTCAGCCTCGGCCCACGCCATTGCCCGCAGCGCACTTTGGCGGTAGGTGGCGGCTCGCGCTGGGTCATAGTCCTCTAGCAGATGGGCCGCCTGGGCCGCTACCCCGGTATAAAGGTAGCTCGACCACATATCCGGCCCGTAAACATAGGCGTCTGAAAACTCCTGCCAGCTCGCCGCAAAATTCGACGGGGGCCGATCGGATTCAATGCCGCCGCTGATGCCCCCATCCTCAGCCTGCAGTCGCCGGAAGAAATCCAGATTCCACAGAGCCTCATCCACCACGTCCGGCAGGGCATTGTCCGACTCCGGTAAATTCAGATCGGCCTCAGCAAAGTAGTCCGGGAACAGCTCGGCTAGCTCGATCAGCTGTCGTGATGCCACCACATGCTGAATCCGCCGATCCCAGTCCCCAGCATCGAACCAGCCGCCCCAGGCATTGGGCACCTGTTCCCCCGTATTCCCCGCTCGCAAGCCTTCGCGGGTGCTCAAGTCTCCCAGCTTTAAGCCTTCCCCGCTCTCGGTCAGGGTGTAGGTAGACTGGTAAATCTTCATGCCGTCGTCCGGGTGAAACGGACGGGGACGCTCTAGATCGGTGTAGGGGGGGCCTAGCTCAATGCCGCTGCGCTGGTGGTATAGCCCTCGCACCGAGGTGTAGAAAGCGGTCTGCCAAACGTCCTCTGCAACTTCAAAACTGAAAGAACAGCCAATTTTCTCTACGCAGAGCCGATAGGTTCCTGGTTCAGTAAAGTCGCTGAAGTCCATTCTGTAAACATCGGTGCCGTTGTAGTTGCGGCGCCTGTCTTCAGAGCGGTTGGCAGGCACTGAAAGGGCGGTCGTACCGCTATAGACTTTTTCAGCAGTAGACTGATTGACCAGCCAAAAAGTCAGACCCTCGCCATAGGCAAGACTTTCGCCGTTCCCCAGCCAGGTGGACAAAAAACCTACCTTAGCCGGATCGTCGGGGCGAAAACCTAAGTGGTTCACGTGAACGGCTTCGCTATGAATCTGGTCAGGCTGATACTCGAACTCAACGGGATCAAGCCCTAGCTCAGTCAGATCAACCGTGTAAGTTTCACCGACCTTCAGATCGTTGGGTAGATCTAAAAAGACGGTATGGGCCATCGGCCACTCGAACTTCCAGGGACCAACCCAGGCCATGCCCGTGGGCTTGCTCTTGCGATAGACGGCCTCTGGTGACTGGGAACGCCCTGAGCCTGTGACGATATAAGTAGCGGGCTGATCGGCTAGCGCTGTGTCGATCGCTTCTCCGGAAAACTGATCAAACTGAGTCAGTCTGTCCTGATCTGGCCCGACCACTGCGCCGATTAGCTCACCATCCCGCTGCAGCCAGCCCTTTTCCGGATTGGTAATTTTGTCGCCGGGTTGGGACCGGTAGGGAACCTGCTGGCCGCGCTCAATCTTGCCCGTGTCAATTCGGACAGCCAGCATATCCGGTCTGACCGGATAGATCTGCGTCACCCTTGGATCCCCCGTCTGCAAAGCGGACAGATTGGCGATCGCCGTGAGCAGACGCGTCCTATCGGGGACTAAATCCACCAGCCGTCGGGGAGCTGCCTCTCCGGCTGAGAACTTCCAGGCGATCGCGCTTACCCCTGCCAGCACCGTCAGCCCCAGCAGCACAGCAAATCTGCGGACTGGCGAGTGAGTCGCTGACTGATCGGTTGGCCCAGGCCGCTGACGTCCCATTGATGTTCCCTGCATTGAGTTCAATCTGAGAGAGGCAAACTAAACCGTATTTACTCTAGGCTACAAAATAAAAGTATTTCTCTGAATTGCTAAGACTTCAGCCAGCCGGCAAAAGTTGCCCGTTGCAGACTCAGCCATCCCTCGGGAAAGCTTTGTATCCTAGAAGCACCCCCAGCAGCCTCAATCGTAGCCGACTTGTAGAACAGGCAAAGCAAAACAGGCCCATCCATACCTATCAGCCCTCTCAAATTCACCGTCTATGCAGCCGCCTCAGCCCATCGAACGAGATTTAGTATTGCTCGGTGGCGGCCACACCCACGCCATTGTCCTCAGAAAATTTGGGATGCAGCCCATTGCCGGCCTGCGGCTAACCCTGATTACGAACCTGGTAGACACCCCCTACTCAGGCATGTTGCCCTGCCATATTTCCGGGCTTTATAATTTCGACGAATCCCACATTGACCTGCGCCCCCTGACCCGCTTCGCCAACTGTCGGCTGCTAATGGACGAGGCCATTAGCTTAGATCTGGCCAATCAGCAAGTCCTGTGCAAAGCACATCCGCCCATTGCCTACGATGCTCTCTCTATTGATATTGGCAGCACCCCCGCCACGGTCAACGTTCCCGGGGCCGCAGACTATGTCATTCCGGCTAAGCCCGTTCCCCAGCTCTTGCAGCAGTGGTGGCAGTGGCTAGCTGAAATAGAGACCGATCCAGCTCAGCCTAGAGTGTTGGGGATTGTCGGCGGCGGTGTCGGGGGTGTGGAGATTGCCCTAAACATGCAGGCGCGGCTGTGGCAAGCGCTAGAGCAAGCTGGACAGCCCCGCGATCGCGTCGCAATCCACCTCTTCCACCGGGGCGAGGCCGTGGCAACCGGGCGCAACCGCTGGACCCAAAAGCACCTGGCGCACTTATTTCAGCAGCGGGGAATTCACCTACACCTGCAGGAAAGCGTCACGGCGATCGAGCCGCTGCCTCATGACCAGCGGCAAGTGCGGTGCAAATCTGGACTGGCCGTCGCCTGCGATCGCGTCATTTGGGTGACTAGCGCTTCAGCCGCTCCCTGGATCCGAGAGTCTGGACTAGCCACTAACGAAAAAGGCTTCATTCAAACCCACGACACGCTGCAAACCCTGCGCCACCCCAACGTGTTTGCCGTGGGAGACATTGCCACAATGGTGAACCATCCCCGGCCCAAGGCCGGAGTCTTTGCGGTGCGGCAGGGACCGCCCTTATTTAAGAACCTACAGCGCTGGCTCACGGGGCAGCCCCTCAAGCCGTTTCGGCCCCAAAAGCAGTTCCTCAATATTATCGATACGGGGATGGGAACGGCGATCGCCTCGCGCGGCCCCTTAGCAGCAGAATCGCGCCTGTTTCGTTGGTGGAAAGACCGCATCGATCGCAAATTTATGCGACTGTTTACCGATTTTCCTGATATGGCGCAGCGAGCAGCTCCGAGCAGCCTTTCTGCTACCCGGCCCGCCCCAATGCCCTGTGCGGGCTGTGCCTCCAAAGTGGGGGGCGACGTGCTTTCCCAGGCGCTACGACGTTTGCAGCAGGATTTCCCTGATGCGGCAGACTGGCCCGCAGCCGCAGATGTGGTAGTGGGACTAGCCCATCCAGATGACGCTGCCGTGCTGCGAGTACCGACCGGACAGCTCTTGGTCCAGACCGTGGACTACTTCCGGGCACTGCTGGATGATCCCTACGTGTTCGGGCAGATTTGCGTCAACCACTGCCTCAGCGACCTGTTTGCGATGGGGGCCGTGCCGCAGAGCGTTTTGGCGATCGCCACCCTGCCTTACGGCACCACGGTAAAGCAGGCTGAGACGCTGTATCTGCTGCTAGCCGGAGCCTATACTGCCCTAGCCCAGTCAAAAACGCCCCTGATTGGCGGTCACACCACTGAAGGCCCTGACTTAGCTCTGGGCTTTACCTGCAATGGGCTGGTAGAACCCGATCGGCTGCTGCGCAAGGGCAATGCTCAGGTAGGAGACAGCCTAATTTTGACTAAAGCTGTCGGTACGGGAACGCTGTTTGCCGCTGACATGCAGTTGCAAGCTAAGGGCCGCTGGATTGAGGCGGCGGTAGATTCTATGCGGCAGTCTAACTACCAAGCCGCTCAGTGTCTTCTCCAACAGGGAGCAACGGCCTGTACTGACGTCACTGGCTTTGGGCTGGTAGGGCATTTGCTGGAGATGTTGCAGGCCTCTCAGGTCGGGGCTGAACTGGATTTAACAGTCTTGCCCGTACTGCTCGGAGCCAGAGAAACCCTAGCAAGCGGCATTGTCAGCTCGCTGCAGCCCCAGAACGCCAAGGCAGTCCTAGCGATTCAAAATCAAAGGGCCATTAGCCATCAGCCTGACTATCCGCTGCTGTTCGACCCGCAAACTTCTGGAGGACTGTTAGCCGCAGTGCCAGCGGCAAAAGCTGAGGCAGCGATCGCGGCTCTCCAAGCCTTGGGATACACTCACACCTGCAAGATTGGCACCATTACCACCGCCAGCAGCTCGGCCCAGCCGATTACAATCAAGGGGTGGTAACTATGACTGCTTGTGTCCGTATCCCTCACCGCGCCAGAGTTTCTCGCTGCCCCCGAAGTCCTGCTCGACGTCCGCAGCCCCAGCGAATACGCCCAAGGCCACATCCCTGGGGCCATCAGCTTTCCCCTGTTTAGCGATTGGGAGCGATCGCAGGTGGGAACCTGCTATAAGCAAATCGGACGAGAGGCCGCTGTAGAGCTGGGCTTTGAGCTGGTCGGGCCTAAGATTGCTTCGTTCATCCGTCAGGCCAAAGGCTTAGCCCCCGATCGCCGGGTGAAACTGCACTGCTGGCGCGGCGGGATGCGCAGCGAGTCACTGGCTTGGGCTTTACAGATGGGCGGCTTTGAAGTGATGACTTTAGAGGGCGGCTACAAAAGCTTCCGTCGCTGGGTGCGCACCACCTTGTCTACGCCTAAATCGATCATCGTGCTGGGCGGCATGACGGGAACGAGCAAAACCGACATTTTGCAGGCCCTAGCTGAGCAAGGCAGTCAGGTTTTGGACCTGGAAGGCCACGCCAACCATCGCGGCAGCAGCTACGGCGCTCTGGGAATGCCGCCCCAGCCCAGTACCGAGCAGTTTGAAAACCTGGTAGCGCTGGACTGGGCCAAGTTTGAGGCATCTGAACCGGTTTGGATTGAGGCAGAAAGCCGCCGGGTGGGGACCTGCCGCGTCCCGGATGAGCTGTTTGCTCAGATGGAAGCCGCCCCTACCCTGGCAGTGACCCGGCCTTTGGAAGAACGGCTGGACTACCTGGTTGAAATCTACGGCAGCGCCGATACGGCAGGTTTAGTGGAAGCCACTGAGCGGATTCGCAAGCGGTTGGGAGGACAGCGCACCCAAGCAGCGATCGCTCACATTGAAGCCGGTCGTCTACACGAGGCGCTGAAAATCCTGCTCACCTATTACGATCGCGCCTATACCTATGACCTAGAGCGTCGGCACAAGCAAATTCCCACGGTAGAGATTGGGGGCTTATCCGCGATCGCCGCGGCTCAAAAACTCCAGGTAGAAGCCCAGCGACTCTTTCAGCTCTCCCCAACAGCATTCTCGCTGGCATAGTGTCGTAGTCGAAACTTTTGCAAGGTGATCCTGCCCACGCTACAGGAATGACTGCGCAAAAATTTCAGATGAAGGCTGAGACCTCATGGGAAATGGGCAGCGTCCACGCAACTTGCTTGCCAACGTTGGGTTTCGCTATGCTCAACGCCAACCTACAAAAGCTCCAATTTTAGCTGTGTCCTGCCGCTACCGGCTCGTTCTGGCTTATTTCTTGATTTGCTCAAAGGCTTCTTTGTCTTCAAAGTGCATGTAGTCTTTGGCTGTTGTCCAGTCACCGCCCCACTGCCAGCCGCTATCGAGCATGAGTTTGAGAAACTTTTGGTTCAAGGGAATCATGCCGACTAGCTTTTCATCTTCTTCCTTCCCTTCGGGCACTGCCCCTTCAACCCAGGCTTTGAGGCTTGTCCACTCTTTGCGAATAATTTCTAGCTGACGACGGCGATCGCTGCCTTTCTTTGACTTTTTAATGGCGGCGTCGATATCTTTAGCGGTTAGTTTTGAAAATAGGACTTTAGCCATAGCAGCTTGCATGATGGATTTAAGCCAGTCAGCAAACCAGTTAGAAGTCTTGGCCTTGCCAGGGGTCGCTTCTTTGTCTTCAAATAGCTGTGCCTCAGCGTCAGGCTCTATCAGGCGAGCTAAATATTGAGGGAAAAGCAGATTGAACTGCTGGGAGGCTTCTAGCTGACGCATCCCCTTATCTTTCCAGATGTCAAAGTCTTTATAAGCGGGATTTGTGCGGACTACTGTTTGTACCAGGTTCATTAAGTCAACATCAGCTTTGTGGCGCTTTTTATCATTGTGAAAATGATAGTTTTGCTTAGTGCCCATGTTGTAATTAACGTCTAAGCTACAGCCGATGGAGTGATTGCTGAAGCCGCCCTTAGACGTGGTTCGTTTGGCGTAGCCGCCGATAATAATGATGGAGTTGGTAATCTCAGCCTGATCCTCTGCGCTGAGTTTAGAAAAAGCCTGATTGGTTTTGTCGACGCGGGGTTTGGTGGCCTCGTTCAAGCGAGCTTTATGACCTAAAAACGTGTAGCTTTTGACTTTGGCTGCCTTGTCCGGGTCAATATCTTTTTGTTCCCAGACATCTTTCACATTTTTGAGATTCCAGCGATTGACAGGTAATCCAACGCTGACGCTATAGGTGGTTTGATCAGACTTGAGATTGAGAACTTTCTTGGACTTTTTGTAGCGATCGTCAGGGTCTGTATCGGTGGGCGTTACCTGGATTTCTAGCTTGTCGTGAAAAGGCACTTTCAGGGTTAAGGTGTCTGTGCCCGAACCTGAATCTAAGCTGGTTCTCTTCTTGCCCTGACGCTGAAAGACCACCACGTCTGCCTTGACTTTGCCGCCAAACTTACCGGACCAAGAAATTTTGAGCGTAGCCTCTTTGGGTGGTGCACTAGCTGCGGCTGGCTTAGGGGCAGTTGCGGGCGGGGCTAGCTGCAGCGAGGCAGGCGGAAAAAGGCTGACCTGCATAGGGTCAAAGCCAATGTGGCTGGTGACCGACTGGGACTGCGGCTTGAGCTGAGGGGAACTAGCCGATGTGGCAAAGGGGCGCGATCGCAACTGACTGTTTCTAGAATGCTGCTCAGTGGGGTTACTAGCCTGATGCCCGCGTAGTTGAGAGGTTTTCACAATCACTAACTCTGTAGCGGCAATACTCGACAGATGCCTAGCCCGATTGCTAAGTCTAAGCTAACAGTTTGTCAAAACCGTCACCACAGTAGCTGAGGTTGGATTTGTAACTTAGTTAACACCTGGGACTTGAGCATAATCTGCCCTGTAATTGCTATCGGTCACAGATCTAAAAGTACCGCCGGAGGGATGGCTGTAGACACGGTCTTTGACACAATAGGGACGTCCAGACTGGAGACTTACCTATGCGATCGCTCAATTTACCCTCTAAGCAGCAAATTCCGGTTTTAGGTATGGGTACGTGGCGCATGGGCGAAGCCGCTAAGTCACGCTCAGATGAAGTCGCAGCCCTGCGCCACGGACTAGATCTGGGCATGACCCTGATTGACACCGCCGAAATGTACGGTGAAGGCGGTGCTGAAGAAGTGATTGCCGAAGCGATCGCTGGACGCCGCGCCGAAGTCTTCTTAGTCAGCAAAGTTTATCCCCACAACGCCAGCTACCAAGGGGTGTTAGCCGCCTGCGATCGCAGCCTGAAGCGTTTACAAACTGACTATTTAGATCTGTATCTGCTGCACTGGCGCGGTTCTGTCCCTTTAGCAGAGACCTTGGAGGCTTTTCAAGCACTCAAGCAGGCAGGCAAAATCCGTGACTATGGCGTCAGCAACTTTGATGTCAGCGATATGAAAGAAGCCTTCGCGCTGCCGGGTGGGGAGGCGATCGCCGTCAATCAGGTACTCTACAACCTATCGCGCCGCGGCATTGAGTGGGACTTACTGCCCTGGTGTCGTCAGCAGAAGATTCCGGTGATGGCCTATTCGCCCGTGGAGCAAGGGCGGCTATTAAGACAGCGATCGCTCAAGGAAATTGCCAAGCAAAAAGACGTGTCCCCGGCTCAAATTGCGATCGCCTGGCTGCTGCATCAGGACGACGTGGTGGTCATTCCCAAAGCCAGCAGTTTAGACCACATCGAGGAAAACTTAGCGGCTTTAAACATTCAGCTGAGTCCAGCAGATCTGCAAGCCCTGGATCAGGCATTTCCGGCCCCAACCCGCCCCGTTTCACTGCAAATGCTTTAGGCAAAGCTCAATAGCTGGTCTGTTTGGGCTTGATGGAAGTTGACAATTTGATCAGGTAACCGTCTCACGTATCGCAGCAGTGATATAAAGACTTCATACCTGGCCCAGCGTGAAGCAAGATGAGGAAACTGACGCTATTTACCAGTTCTATCAAAAATGGCAAATCATCGAACTTGCTCTATTTGGTGAGGACCTGAGCCCAAGTTCCCCAGAATTGGGGGATTTAAGGGGGCGAAAGCAAAATATTGAATACTTTTCAAAGACCCTCTTATCGCTATCACTGAACATAATGTTGATTTAATCGAAAAGCGAGCCACAGAGAACAGCAATAGCTGGATCCGCCGCAACAAGATTTTGAACACTGCTAGGTTATCTTTACCACTTTGTCAGGCAAGGAGGTTACCCATGCGTAAGCAAGTTGTCGAATACACATCACCTTTAGATGCTTTGGTTGCCCTCGCCAAGCAACTCAACGCCTATGAAATTGAATACCAAATGGACTCCGCCGAGTTCTTTGGTCAATACAGTCAGGGTCAAACCTCTGATGATGAAGACTTTGTCGAGTGGGCAGGCAGCTATCAACACTATCTCGCACTGCATCAAGAGCTGGAGACAAAGCTGAAAGATGTCGCGTGAGCTACTGACAGCCTACTTTGACGGTATTGAGCAGCAGCTAATCAGCTTGCCAAACTTGTATGTTGAGCAGTTCAGCGCCACTATCCTGACACCAGAACGAGCCAATCTCAAGCTCCGTATTCGCTTCAAGCGCAAATATCTGCTGGCAGTCAGCGAAGCCCTCCTAGTAGTTGGTGATCAAGTCACTCACATTGACTATCGCTATCACTTTCAGGAAGAGAACAATCAGATAATTTTCCGTTACGACAGTACGCCTCACTTTCCTGATTTGTCCACTTTTCCTCATCACAAGCATCTCCCCAATAACGTTATCGCTGCTGATAAACCTGACATTGTGCAAGTGTTCCAGGAAGCCAGCACCTTCGCTGAGACAAAAACTGAATGACAAAGTAACCTCTAGTTCCGAGCAGAACTAATCCACTTTGGAACAGGTTGCTGTTTGGGGCTATTGGCTACCAGAACAGGAAGCTCTATCAATAAACCTGTCACTAGATAGACGCCGAGGGGCTGCTGAGTAGCGTCTGATAAAAGCCTATCGACACGGCGGACTTCAATATGGGCGACGCGCACGCTGAGGGGCCGGTGCTACATCGCGGCCTGCAAGACATTTTCATTGACAAAACCTACATTTCTGATCTTAGAACAGACGACCTGGGACTGCTGTACCGAGGCTATCCTATTGCTCATATCCTCAAAACGCTGGATTACGAGTCCGTAATGTACCTGCTCTTATCCGGCTCGCCGCCCAGTCCTTCAGAGGCTCAAGCCTGGCGCGATCGCTTAATTGCCTATCGCGCTCTGCCTGAAACTGTCTTAGTGATTATCGAGCAGTTACGTCATGCCTCTCCCCTCGTTGCCCTACGTACAGTAGTTTCAGCGATCGCCGCCTATCCGTCCGATTCTCCCGTGAAGAATGGGAGCAGTTCTACAGACGCACTCATTGACCAGTCCCTCCGCCTAATCGCTCAGGCCACTACGGCGATCGCCACCCATCATGCCTATCGCCAAGGGCGTTCTCTACCCGACTACGATCCGGCCCTGTCTCACGCCGCCAACTACCTCTATCAAATCACCAGCCAGCGCCCCTCAGCCGATGCCGCCTTGATCATTGACCAGTGCTTTAGCCTACTGGCTGAACACGGTTCTAACGCCTCCACCTTTGCTGGACGAGTGGCAGCCAGTACGGGCGCTGATCTACACGCCACCATGACTGCTGCTCTGAGCACCTTAGGCGGCAGTCTCCACGGCGGCGCTATGGGCGAAGTGATTGAAATGCTAGAGGCCATTGACTATAGCCAGCCGGTTTTGCCACAGCTCAAAGCGCGGCGGAAGCAGCACAAGCGCATCAGCGGTTTCGGCCACCGGATCTACAAAACGATCGACCCGCGAGCGCCCTTTTTGCGGACTCACGCCCGTACCCTGAGCCAAAACCAGGGTAGCAATTTGTTTACCAAAGCAGAGGCGGTTGAAACCGCGATGGCTCCCTACCAGCGGCATGGCGTCAACGTCAATGTTGATTTCTATCTCAGCATTATTTATCACCTGCTGGGCATCCCCACTGACCTGATCACGCTGACGGCTGGGCTTAGCCGCATGGTGGGCTGGGCCGCTCACATCCTAGAGCAGACCCAGAACAATATCCTGATTCGTCCCTCTATGGTTTATGTGGGGAAAATTGTGCAGCCCACGCCGCCTTTAGAAACCGCTTCAACACTGTCTCGCTAAAGCTGCGGTAATGAGACGCAGTCCCTAGGATTTAGAAGGGTTAGCCCTCAGTTGAGCCTTCTAGATCGCTTGATTGATCTATATTTGCAGCCAGCGGTGAGTCCCCGTAGTCATCCAGTTCGCTGATTGAGCGCGGCACCTGAGTGCCTAAGATAACTGCCCGCGTCAGCATAAAGGTAGCCATCGCCGCCCACAGCAAGCCATTGGTTTCTAAACGCCAGCTCGCGATCGCCAAAGGGACAAAGCCAAAAACCGCCGCTGCGGCCATGCTGTTGCGCAAAATTATGCCGTTTGCCAGTCCTAGAAAGTAACCATCGAGGACAAATGCTAAAGAGCCAAACCCCAACACCGGCAGTAGCCACAGCACATCATGGGCAATGTGCGCCACAATTTCGGTGTGATTGGTCAGCAAGGCAAACAGCGATCCTGGAAACAGTGTGAAAATGACGGCAATGCTAACCCCCAAAACTAGCCCAGTCCCCCCGGCCAGTTGCAGCAGCGGCAGCAGGCGATCGCTCGTCTTGGCCCCATAGAGACTGCCCGCGATGCTTTCCGTGGCAAAAGCCAAGCCGTCGATAAAGTAGACCGCTAAAATAACCACCTGCAGCAGCAGCATATTAGCGGCCAGCGTCGTTGTCCCCAAGGCAGCGCTCCAGCCGGTAAATAGGGCATAGACCGTGATAAACAAAACGCTGCGCAGCCAGATATTCGTATTGAGCCGCAGGGTCTGGGTTAGCGCCTGACGATGGAAAACTTGGGATGCGATCGCCCAGCGCCGCAGCGGCACATCAGCCAGCACCAAGGCCAGTCCTACCGCCAGCATCAGATACTGGCTCATCGCAGTAGCCACCCCTGCCCCCAAGCTCTGCCAGCCCCACCGCACAATCAGCAAGTAGTCTAAAACCACGTTGGCCCCGTTGCTC
This sequence comes from Sphaerothrix gracilis Ecp01, assembly GCF_030405905.1. NCBI lineage: Bacteria > Bacillati > Cyanobacteriota > Cyanophyceae > Nodosilineales > Nodosilineaceae > Sphaerothrix > Sphaerothrix gracilis. The sequence goes on along the minus strand of NZ_JASATW010000021.1, from coordinate 89,887 downwards.
AAGGCCGATAGCAGCAGCACCCGGCCTCCCTGCTCTCGCCCCAAAAACCAGCCCAGCAGCACAAAGTTGAGCAGCGTAGCCGGGGCATCCCAGATCCGCGCCTGGAAATAGCTGCGCCCAGCCGCCTCCACCTGCGGTGTCACCTCAAACAGGCGAAACCCCAGCTCTCGCAGGGGTACCTGCAGCAGGAGCAACAGAGCGCCTAACAGTAAGGCAATCAGGCCGTTGCGCAGCAAAATCAGCAAAACTTCGTCGGGCAGTCGGGGCGCGTTCGCCTCAGCCGCCAAACTTGCGGAGGGGCTATCGCGCGAATTGCTGTCAGTTGCGGCGATCGCCAGCACCTGAGCGGTTGGGCCAGTGGTGCCCATACGCAGAAAATTGCAGGGACGATAGAGATAGTTGAACAGGGCCGTGGCGATCGCTACCCCTGCTAAAAAGCGAATGGCGCTGAGGTGCCCTAAAAAGGCAGAATCCACCAGTCCCGCCAGCGGCACCATGAGGTTGGAGAGCACATTCACCACGGCTAGCCGCCAAAACCGCGACCACAGCGGCGTCTCTAGTTCACCCATAGAGACGCGCATCTAGCCGATAGCCGCTCACAGACTCAATTCCAGATTGACTGCCTGGAACGCCAAAATGCACTGTATGCTGAGTAATGCACTTTGGGAGCAAGAGTAGATTCATGGCGCGTCTGGCACTGCTAAGCACCTCAGACAAAACCGGATTGGTGGAACTGGCGCAGGTTTTAGTCAAGGAATTTGATTTTGAGCTGATTAGCAGCGGCGGCACAGCGCAGGCTCTAGCAGCAGCCGATTTGCCAGTCACTAAAGTCTCTGACTATACAGGTTCGCCTGAGATCTTAGCAGGACGAGTGAAAACCCTGCATCCTCGCATTCATGGCGGTATTTTAGCGCGTCCTAGCCTGCCTGAAGATCAGCAAGATTTGGCTAATAACGATATTCGCCCTTTTGATCTGGTGGTGGTCAACCTCTATCCCTTCGAGCAGACCATCGCTCAGCCAGAAGTCTCCCTACCCGAAGCGATTGAGCAAATTGACATTGGCGGCCCCACGCTGATCCGCGCTGCCGCTAAGAACCACGCCTACCTCACAGTGCTTTGCCGCCCGCAGCAGTACGACCTCTACCTCAGCCAGATGCGGCAAAACAGCGGCGAAGTCACTCCCCAGTTTCGCCAGTCCTGTGCGCTGCAGGCTTTCTGGCACACGGCGGCTTACGATCAGGCGATCGCTGCTTATCTGTCCCAGCAGATTGCCGACGAAGATATAGAACTGCCCGATCGCTTCACCCTCAGTGGCCATCGGCGGCAGACCCTGCGCTACGGCGAAAACCCGCATCAGCCTGCTGTTTGGTACCAAACGGGGAGTCAGCCAGAAGGCTGGGCGACAGCGGATAAGCTCCAGGGCAAAGAGCTGAGCTACAACAATCTAGTTGACTTGGAAGCAGCGCGGCGGCTCATTGCTGAATTTCCCGCCGATCAGGGGGCAGCGGCAGCGGTGCTAAAGCATACCAATCCCTGCGGCGTGGCTCAGGGCGAAACCCTAGCCGCGGCCTACGAAAAGGCGTTCAATGCCGACAGCGTTTCAGCCTTTGGCGGCATCGTGGCGCTGAATCAAACCATTGAAGCCGAAACCGCAACAGCCTTAACCAAAACCTTCTTAGAATGTGTGGTCGCTCCCGGCTGTTCGGCAGAAGCGCAGGAAATCTTAGCCCAAAAGAAAAATTTGCGGCTGCTAGTGCTGCCCCATCTGACTCAGGGGCCAGCCCAGACGGTGCGGGCGATCGCTGGGGGCTTTCTGGCTCAGGATGCTGATGACTATTTAGAAGATCCCTCGCAATGGAACATTGTCACCGAGAAAAAGCCAAACGCCGCCGTTTTGGAGGACTTGCTGTTTGCCTGGCGAGTGGTTAAGCACGTCAAGTCCAACGCCATAGTTGTCGCCCGCGATCGCGTTACGCTGGGCGTCGGGGCCGGACAGATGAACCGGGTCGGAGCAGTGCAAATTGCGCTAGAACAGGCTGGCGATCAGGTCAAGGGAGCCACCCTTGCTAGCGACGGTTTTTTCCCTTTCGATGACTCAGTGCGGGCCGCTGCCGCTGCCGGCATTCAGGCAATTATTCAGCCCGGCGGCAGCATCCGCGATGAAGACTCGATTAAAGCGGCCAATGAGCTGGGTCTGATTATGGTGTTGACTGGCATCCGTCATTTTCTGCACTAGATACAGCGATCGCCATCTATGTTCCGACCAAAGATGGCAACCCCCTAGCCCACTGAAGCTAAACCGCTGAGTGGGGCACCTAGAGCACTTTGTGCGTGTATTCGTGCTGCTTCACATTGTCTTCGGGGCTGACAATGTTTTGAGCATTGAGGATCCGCTTTTTCTCGGTTGAGTAGTTGATTTCAGTGAGGTCTGTGCCGACCGGAACCAGGGCTTGGGCGCTAGGGCGTGACTGATAGGTGCGAGCGGCAGCAAAGGCGCGGCTGGCAAAGTCACTGCAGAACTGCACTTCAGCGCCAGCCGCCGCAATCATCTGCGGCCTGTCCCCAACCACAACTTCGCCCAGCGTTGTGCCATGCAAACTGCGGTAAGACGTAGGCACTCCCTTCAGAACGGCTTCTAGATAGGCCGAAGGAACAGGTTCAACGACCGTTACTTCGCTAACTTCACCGTCCTCTTTGGTATAGCAGGTGGCTAACCCTACTACTAAATAGTCTGCGGGGGTCAAATCGGTTGCGTTGGAATAAGCGGTCGGAGTCATAAAATCAGTCAGAATTTTTTGCCATAGATTGAACTGGCCTAGACGCCAAAACTAGCCTCAAGCTTAATAGCCTCAAACTGTATCAGACGGCGATCGCCAGCTATCTTCAGGGGTCTGCTAATTCGCCAGCCCCACCAGAAGACACGCAAAGCATTGTAGCTTGACCGCTTGCCGGGATGACAAAAATGCCGCAATCCGTCACAAAAGTCTCTACTGATGGCTGCGATCTCTGAGGCCAGGCCGCTTTTTAATACCGTTTTAACCCGAACTTTACGTCTAGGTGAGATGCTGAGCGCCAGAGCTAATCCCCTATCTGGCTCAGCAGCCGCTCCTGAGATGACCCTCGATTAGCTCCCGTTTAAGCTTTATGAGATTGAGAAAAAATGCTTCAGAACGTTCGCAGCCTTGCAGGAAGAAAAATTGTAGGAGGCTGCCGCGCCCTCGTCCTGACCGGGGCCAAAGTAGCGATCGCCTCAGCGACTCTATTTTACTTTCAGGCTGCGGTTAGGGCTGAGACGGGTGCTTTTAGGGTCAACCTGTCTCCTTATGCTGGAGAGAGCCTGTCTTCACTCATGAGCGCGGCGGAAACTTTAGCCAGCAGTGAAGTATCGCGCCGCTTTAATCAAAATGCTGAGCTGAGCGTAGTGCAGGTAACAGTGTTAGGAGAGTACAACGGTCAGGTTGTGCCTGTTTTAGTTGTCACCGTACCGCGAGAAGGCTGGCAGCGATCGCGCCAGATTCGCCAATGGGCCAGCTATTTTGATTCGTCTTACCTGCTGTTGGGGTTCAATCGCTCTGACGCAGAAACAGACAGCAGCGGCACCGCCAGGGACACCCGCGTATCGTCCCCATCCCCCCGTCCTCGCATATCTCCCGCAACTCTCAATCCGGTTGAGGAGCTAGTTCAAGCAGCAGAGGATGGCGAAATCTCCGACGCAGAACTGATTGAGCTAATTGATGCCCTCGACTAATTACGGTTGAGCTGGGCTGAGAATCAAACTTTCCCTATGGGTGGATATTTTGTCAAATCAGCTACATTATCTTATTAATTCTTAGTCAGGTAAATTCTGTATTAATCCCTTATTAAATAGAAATAACCTGGGCTTATTACCGTATTAAAACTGGGCTGATATTCTCCTCCGTGGAAACAGTTACGTAGAGCAGGTTTAGGTCTGTAACTTAACCGTTTCTAGAACTGACAGATAAGTTCAACTACCGAGAGGCAAGAACACAGTGTCTTTTTCAAGACGTCGATTTTTGGCAATGGCTGGGGTAACCGCCGCTGGCGTTTCTATGGTGTCCCCCCTGGAAGCCTTCTATGCCCGCGTTGCTCAGGGACGCGAATCAGAATTTGCGGGCGGGTTTAAGTATGGCCCCCTCCGGCCTACTCTGCCCCGCAACACAGCCGATCTGGCTAACACCGTTGCTGGCGACCTCCGCAACGTACCGCTGCTAGAGCTACCTCGCGGCTTCAAATACACCGCCTTTTCCATCACCGGCCAGACCATGAGCGATGGTACCCTCGTACCGGGTGACCACGACGGCATGGCAGCTTTTCCTGGCCCGCGCGGCAGCACTATCCTGGTTCGCAACCACGAACTCAGCCCGACTGAAGATGAGTTCGGCAACCTCAAAGGGGTCGATGCCCCAGCCGAGAAACGATATGCTCCCAATGCAACTGGCGGCACCACCACTTTGGTTGTGGGCCGTAACCGTCGCTTAGTCAAAGACTATGCCTCACTCTCTGGCACCATTCGCAACTGTGCCGGTGGCCCCACCCCTTGGGGATCTTGGGTGAGCTGCGAAGAAACCTTCTCTAGCACCCTGGATCTCAACGGCAATCCTATCTATCACGGCTACAACTTTGAAGTTCCCGCCGGTACCAATACGGGCTTAGTAACGCCGGTGGCCCTAAAAGACATGGGCCGCTTTAGCCACGAAGCCGTCGCCGTAGATCCCCGCACCGGATACGTTTACGAAACCGAAGACAGTGGTGATAGCTGCTTCTACCGCTTCGTCCCCAACGTTAAAGGGAACTTGGCCCAGGGGGGCAGCCTCTATGCGCTCAAAATTAAGCAGTATCCCGATGGCGTCAACACCTCAAATAATCCCAACTTGGGCGGGCAGCTAGGCTTAATTCCTGCCGGTCGTGAGTACCCTGTGGAATGGGTCAAGATCGACAATCCCAATCCCATCCCGGAAGAAAACGCCAACGACAAGCAGGTTCGGACTCAAGGACAGGAGAAAGGCGGGGCCGTCTTCTTCCGGGGTGAAGGAGCTTGGTATGGTAACGGCGTGATTTACTTCATTGCCACCCAGGGCGGCCCGCCTGCCGTAGATAGCTCTCGCGGTAACGGTCAGGTTTGGGAATACAATCCCCAAAAAGAGACGGTGACTCTAATCGTTGAGGCTCCTCCGTCAGGCGATACTTTAGATGAGCCTGACAATGTCACCGTTTCTCCCTTTGGCGATCTCTTCCTCTGTGAAGATGGGGGCGGTGAGCAGTTTGTCGTAGGGGTTGACCTAGACGGCTTGCTCTATAAGTTCGCTCGCAATAACCTAGACGAGAGTGAGTTTGCCGGGGCCTGCTTCTCACCTGACGGCAGAACTCTATTTGTCAATAGCCAGGGCGTCGGCATTACCTATGCTATCTGGGGGCCTTGGACTTCAGGCGATGGCGCCGATGACGAAAGCGATGAAGGCGGGGAAGACGACGATTAAGTCGGGGCTTGCCCTCAACTCAGACTGAGACTTTAGCATAAAGTAAAGTCTTATACCGCATCAATAGCGCTGCGGAAAAAATAAGGCAGCTTTTCCACAGCGCTAAATTTAAGGAAACTCAGCAAACATTCAGATTGACAGACCCGCATGGAATCCGCGTTTCGCGCCTTGTCTGCTTGGAAACAGCTCAAAACAGGTAAGCTCACTTGCCAAGGAGCGCTTGATCTCCTGATCGATCCGCAAGGTAAGCTGAATTTGCCAGTTTTAGACGAAGAAGTTAGCCGTCGTTTCTTTCAGCTCTTTCCCGATCGCCAGCTATCGCCTGTCATACCGCTGCTGCTTTGGCAGAACTGCTACTACTTAGGCAGTCCGGTGGCTTTGAGTGAAGCTGATATTGCTTATTTGAGCGATCGCACTCAGACCCGCATCCATATTGTACCGATTGCGCCCAAGTGCTACCGAGCCTGGTACCACAGCCGCCACTACGACCCCAGCCAAATTTCGGCTGGCCCGCTGATCGATCCGCTGACGGGCGAATATCTTTCTGAAGATATTTCAGAAACCACAGAGCTGTCTTTGGCTAAAGCAGATGGGCAAATTGAGCGGATTAAAACGATTATTTCTAGCGCCCTGCGCAACCGGGCCAGCGACATTCACCTAGAGCCAACCTTGGAAGGGCTACGGGTACGCTATCGCATTGACGGCGTGCTGCGAGATATTACCCTGCTGCCGCTGGAAATTAGCCGCCGGGTGGTCGTAGCGCTAAAGGTGATGGCCGACATGGATATCTCCGATAGCCGCCGCCCGCAGGATGGCCGCATTGGTGAGCAGTATGCCGTGGAGAGTGAGGCAGACTTGGGGATGGACATGCGGGTCAGCACGCTGCCCTGCGTGGGGGGTGAGAAAGCCGTCGTCCGGCTCCTGCCTCGGAAAAATCCCTTTTCAACCATCGACAAGCTGGGCTTTGAACCCAAGACCTTAGCGGTTTACAAAACCTGGCTGCAGCAGCCCCAAGGCATGATCATTTTCACCGGGCCAACCGGATCGGGGAAAACCAGTACGCTCTACACCAGCCTGCAGGAAATTGCTACCGAGCACGTTAACGTCGTCACCGTGGAAGACCCGGTGGAGTACGTACTGCCCCGAATTACGCAGACTCAGGTGAATGAAGCAGCTGGCATGACCTTTGCTGCCGGGCTGCGCTCTATTCTGCGGCAAGACCCCGACATCATCATGGTAGGGGAGATCCGCGATCGCGAAACTGCAGAGACAGCGGTACGCTCAGCCCTCACCGGACACCTGGTTTTTACCACGCTGCACACTAATGATGCCGTTGGCGCTATTCCGCGCATTAAAGACATTGGCCCCGATCCAGGACTCATTAGCGATGCCCTGCTAGGCATTATTGCCCAGCGCCTCATTCGGCGCGTCTGTGCTCACTGTGCTGAGTCTTATACGCCTAGCGTTGAAGATTTAGCAGTTTTAGGCTTAGACGCTAAGCGATCGCGCTCCGTCAACTGGCAACGAGGGCGAGGCTGCGCCCGCTGTTTTCAATCAGGCTATTTAGGCCGAGAAGCGGTGGTAGAGCTGCTAGAAATCGACGATCGCATCCGGGAGCTAATTTACGAAGGAACAATTAGCCAACTGCATCGCTATCTGCAGAAAATTGGCTTTATGTCATTCCGTCTGTCGGCGATTGAAAAGGTGCTAGCGGGGAAAACGACGGTTGAGGAAGTGATTCGCGTGCTGCCCCGGAGCGCCCTCAGGCGCGGGACAAACAGCGAGACCAATCTGCAACTGGTGCAAAAACTGGGGTAATCAGGGTAAAAAAGATAGCTTCAAGCGGGAAAGAGCCAGACATAAGCCGGGTTCTGTTCTGCTGATTTGCAGCAGCAGGGCAGTTATCTATCTAGGACGGCTGTTACCAGACGCCTCTAGCGGTGCACTTAAAACGGAGCCGGTAAAAGACCAACCGTTGCTCCTACGACCTTGCTCCCCACCGGGGTTTACCGAGCCAGCACCTCTCGATGCTGCTGGTGCGCTCTTACCGCACCCTTGCACCCTTACCTGTAAAAAGCTGAAGGTCAAGGACGAAGGCTGAAATGACTTTCTGCCTTCCGCCTTCTGCCTTTCCATCGGCGGTATGTTTCTGTGGCACTCTCCTCACGGTCACCCGCACTGGGCATTACCCAGCAAGTTTGGTCTTTCGGGAGCCCGGACTTTCCTCACGCTGGGCGCGATGGCCCAACCTGCAACTGCCTCGCCAACTCTTTCCCTAGCTCCAGTCTAGTCGATGAATTTGCTCTAATTTCAACTCTGCCATTAGCGATTCGTGATCCAGCGCAGAATCGGTACAGCCGGCAAATCGGGCAGCACCTCCAGATCAAACATAAAAGGCAGGAGCAGCCGCACAGCCTGATCGTCTGTAGCGGTTACCGATTTGAGCCAAACCAGCAGCTTTAGCGAGTAAATCGGCAGTGGCTGCCGCATCTGAATCGCTTTTTCTAAATCGATCAGCGGCCCCTGGGGCTGGAGCGACTGACCTTCACCACTGCGGCCAAAAGCTGACTCCTGAGTCACTGCTACGCTGAACATCTGCCCCGGATTAATCACGCTGAATACCTGAGGTTGAAACAGCTCAACTGGCATTGTGCTAGATAGCCGAATCACTCGCTGAGCCTGATTATTGAAGCGGGTGATAGAGCTACGATCCCAGTCAATATAGAGCTGCATGGTTTGGCTACGGTTCAAGACCCGCACTTCTAAGGCCCGGATGGGAGGCTGTAGCGGTCGGGTGCCCTGAGGCAGTACCTGCAGGTCAATCGTCTCTATGGGAGCCTCTGGCTGGCGTGGATTCAGCAGCTGCATCTGCAAAAACGGACTGCTATCAAAGGGCGAGGGACCATTGGGCAAAATTTCAGCCCCAAACGCTTCCGCCCGTCCCTGCTGCTGCAACTGAGCTGCTAGCTGGGTTATCAGCACTTCCTGATTCAGCAGGATCCTGACCTGATCGTCTCGCTGAGCTTCCTGTGCTAGGGCAATTTGATACAGCACATAGGCGACGCAGATGAAATAGACGGTCAAAATCAAGATATCGGTGGTCATAGTTGGGGGTAAAGCCCTGCCGCAGGATTATACAGGCTGTTTCCCGTTTAAGAGCACGGGCTGTCTCCCCTAATTTAGGCGGAAATTTGGAGAGCCGCGATCGCCTGCGCCAAATTGATAGGATCAATCAAGTTGATACCGAGAAACCTCATGCTGGACTGGCTAAGTCGCACCCTAGGACGCCCTGAAACTCCGGCCAAGGCCGAAGTCGAAATCTACACCTGGCAGACCTGCCCCTACTGCATTCGCGCCAAGCTGCTGCTGTGGTGGAAGAAAGTTGATTTCACAGAATACAAAATTGATGGCGACAGCGCGGCTCGCGATCGCATGGCCGAGCGGGCCAATGGCCGTAGATCAGTGCCCCAAATCTTTATCAACAATCAGCACATTGGCGGCTGCGATGACCTCTATGGGCTAGATGCCAGAGGAGGGCTAGAACCGCTGCTCTCACAGACGGCGAGTGAGACTATTTGAGCCGAGACAGGTAGCGAGTTATCAGTTGACGCAGGACGGGCTGCTTAGGAATGCGGCGATCGCACTGCTTCATGCGCCTCAGCAGCTGCTGGACGCGCTGATCTTGCTGGGCTAAGAGAGAAGGCAGACACGCTTGCTGCCGCTGACAAGTATCACAAAGCACAAGAATAAGTCCTCCGGTTTGGAGATAGGTTTTTCAACGCCGTTAAACTGGCTGAAAACTGTTAGATAGGTTGGCGCAATTGAGCTATTGCTAGGACTACTGCGACTGGCGATCGCCTTTTTATCAGCTCAGGGCGGCGCTAAGACGGTAGTGGGGGTCTAGCCAGTAGAGAAAACAGTTAGAGCCAAGCAGTTGAGTGGAGTAGGCTGACGCTGGCTGCCAAGTCTAGCGGGCTGTCTGCTTGAAGTTGGCCGCTTCAGGTGGATCTACAACAGTGGCTGACGCTTCTATTGTGGCGAAGCTTTGACAAATTGCGCCCCCTAGAACGCCGGTTTTTAGTAAATTTTCTCATCGAAAGATTTTCAATTGGATGCATTTTTATCGTTTTCTTAAGCTGCTGCCTGCAGCTCTCATCTATGCCTGACTCCTATGAGAAAATAAGGCTAGTCAAGAGAGAGTTTTGGCAGGCTAATGCCTCTTTTTCGATATCACTTCAGAATCTGCTAAACGAGGGATGGCGGGAAGTTAGGGATAGCCTACTATGACCTTAGTAAGATGCTTTTGCAATAGCAAAGTCTGGGATTTATGCCACAGTTTTCTTAAATCTGCAGAAGTCAGCTTACGCTTGTCGGTTCAGTCTTCCTTGAGAGTGATCTCTTAGTCAAAGCGGTCTTAAAGCGTCTGTTTTGCAGGTAGATTGGTTTAGTTTTGGAGGGGAAAATATGAAACGGATTGCTTTAGGAGCGTTGACTCTGGCAGTTCCCCTGGTTTTTAGCAATGCAGTGCGGGCCGAAAACCCAGAGCATTTGCAGCAGCTATTGGTCACGCGCGCTTGTCGGGCTTGTGATTTAGTTGATGCTGATTTGAGCGTAATGCATCTGATTGGCGCGGATTTACGTGACGCAGACCTGCGGGGAGCCAATCTGACCGGGGCCAATCTAGAAGGCGCAGACCTCACGGGGGCGAACCTAGAAGGAGCCAATCTGACAGATGCGCTGCTGACCAACGCCAGCCTCAACAATGCGGATCTAGACGGCGCAGACTTTACCAGAGCACAGATGTATCACGTCAACGTGGCAGGCGCCTCCATTGACAACATTGATTTGACCCAGGCACAGGTTGTCGGCACCCCCATCAGCGTGGGTGGCAACTAGGCTGCGCGACGGTGGCGATGAAGGCTTGAAGCTGGGCTTGGTTTGGCATCGAGGGCTGCGCTCCAGGGCGGGTAACTGAAAGCGCTGCAACTGAGTTACCCTGCTGCACTGCCGCCTGTAGCGACTTGCCCTGACTCAGACCAACGGCCAGTCCGGCGTTGAAAGCATCTCCAGCAGCCACGGAATCCACCGCTGTGACCGGGCAGGCCGGTAGGGAAAAGCGCTGCTCGACGCTGCTGCAGTAAACGCCCTGTGCCCCCAGCTTGATGATGACAGTTTTGACCTGCCGCTGATGTAGCCGCTCCGCCGCCGCCTCAGCGGTTTCCATATCGGTGACCTCAACGCCAGTGAGCTGCGTCGCTTCAGTCTGGTTGGGGGTCAATATATCAATATGGCTATAGAGACTGCCTGGTAGCTGAGCTGGAGCTGGAGCCGGATCTAAAATGACGGTGAGATCGGCAGCCTGGGCGATCGCCGCAGCCTGTTCAACCACTGCTAGCGGAATCTCTAGCTGCAGCAGCAAAATTTGAGCCTGAGCCAAGCGCTGTTGCAGGCAGCCAAGCGCTGTCGTCCCCACACGCCCATTGGCTCCCGGCACCACAATAATGTGATTTTCACCATCAGGGGCAACAGCGATCGCGGCAATTCCCGTCTGGGCCGTTTCATCAGCCTCCACGCCGGAGCTGTCCACCCCCGCCTGCTGCAGGCTCTGCCGTAGCTGCTGGCCAAAGTCATCAGCGCCCACGCGCCCAATCATCGCCGTGGGTGCCCCCAGTCGCGCTGCTGCAACGGCCTGATTAGCCCCTTTGCCGCCCGGTATGCGGCTAAAGCGATCGCCTAGAAGAGTCTCCCCCGCAGTTGGTAAGCGAGGCGTCTGCACCACCAAATCTAGATTTAAGCTGCCAAAAACCAGAATAGACATGGCTGCTTCAGTCACGCAGCACGTAGCCCACGCCGCGCACTGTCTGAATTAGCCGCTTTTCTCCCTCTGCTTCTAGCTTCAGCCGCAGATAGCGAATGTAAACTTCAATGATATTGGAATCGCCCATGAAGTCATAGCCCCAGACCTCTTCCAAAATGCGATCGCGGGTAATCACCTGCCGCGGATGGGCAATTAGGTACTCCAGCAAATCAAACTCTTTCGCCGTTAGCTCAATGCTGCGCTGGCCGCGAAAAACCTCGCGGGTCTTCGTATTGAGGCTCAGATCGTCAAACTGAAAGATTTCGGCTTCGCTAGGCTCATTGCGTCGCAGGTGCGCCCGTACCCGCGCCAGCAGTTCCTCAATGCTGAAGGGCTTAACAACATAGTCGTCTGCCCCGGCGTCTAGCCCTGCCACCCGGTCTTCAATGCTGTCTTTCGCCGTCATTAAAATAATCGGCATTTTGCTGCCCGTGCTGCGCAGGCGGCGGCAAACTTCCACCCCACTGAGGCCCGGCATCATCCAGTCCAAAATCACCAAATTCGGCTCCTGATCGCGGGCGGCCATCAACCCCGCTAGGCCATCATTGGCGACGGCAACTTCGTAGCCTTCATAACTCAGCTCCATCTGCACAAACTTAGCCAGCTTCTCTTCATCTTCCACCAGCAAAATTTTGGCGCTCATGGATGGCTCTCCTGGATGAGTGGTGTCTGCCGCTTGAAGTTGTCGCTTTTATTCTACGATCCAATACCCAATCAGCCAGCGTCAAGCGCTGCAAAACTTTGCTTTGACGTCAAAATCCGGCGTAATTGGCCCTTTGTCCGGAGTCTCTAGCCGATACCCCGGACCGAAATTAGCGCCTAAGCTTTTTTAGGCGGTGCCTGGTAGTACACCTTGCTGCCGTGATCCGCGACAAAGTAGCAGTTGCGGTAAGCTCGCCAGAGGCTTTGCCAAATCGGGGTGCGATCGCGGCGATAGTGCTCCCCCAGCACGGGCTTGATAGCGGCGGTAGCTTCTAGCAGGTGGTAGTGGGGAATTGAGAGAAAAATGTGGTGGGCCACATGGGTGCCAATATTGTGGTGGATCGGATTGATCAGGCCGTAGTCCCGATCGACGGTGGAAACTGCCCCTTTGAGAAAGTACCAGTCTTCACCGCGATACCAGGGCACATCGGCGTCAGTGTGATGCAAAAACGTCACCAAATCTAGCCAAATGACAAAGACGACGTAGGGCATGAGATAGTACTTTGCCAAAAAGGCCCAGCCGAAGTAAAAGCCGACGCCGATTAAAGCTGCCACCATCAAACCCCACAGCCCGGTACTGGTTAACACCTGACGCTTTTCATGGGGGCGAAAGAGCTGGCTGCTGGGGAGAAAGTGAGAGCCTTGCTTGCCGGGCGATCGCTTAAACAAGTAGAGCGGATAAACAATCAAGAAAATATGGAATCGCGCCAGCTTTTCATACCAGGTCATTTGCTCGAACTGGCTCTGAGTGACCGGATACCAGCTCTCATCGGTTTCAATATTGCCGGTGTTGGCATGGTGGGTGCGGTGGCTGATGCGCCAGCCGTGATAGGGCACCAAGATGGGCGTATGGCTAAGATGACCGATGAAATGATTGAGCCAGCGATAGCGAGAAAATGAGCCGTGACCGCAATCATGCCCTATCACAAACAAGGCCCAAAACATCGTGCCCTGCATCAGCCAAAAAAGCGGAAAAAACCAGGCACTGTCAATCCAGGCGGCGACCCCGTACAGCCCCGCAATGATGCCGATATCTAGGAAAAAGTAGGCCAGCGATCGCCCCAGATTGGGTTGAAAACAATGGGCTGGAATCGCCCGACGCACATCCTGTAGCGTGAACGGTAGCGTTTCACGCCCTGACGGACGAGACAATAAAGTAAAGGTCACGTTATCAAGCTCTAAAAATTACCATTGACAGGCTGTTTAGTGAACTCCGGCAGGGAACAAATTTGTCAACAGCCACAGGTGGTTAATTGTAGTGCTTAACGTTACTTAATGAATAGATGTACTGGCAGATTTTACGGAAAATCTCGCGCGGTGGCGCGGCTGCTTGAAAGCCGATAGCTGATATAGCTGAATGCATTCAGCCTTTTATGCGGGTCATTTTAGCTTGGAGGTACGGCGAGCGTCTGGGTTTAACTCAATACCCAACGCCGCCAAGCTGCCCTTTTTAGGTTCGTAGAGGGGGTAGTCAGCTCAAATGTTTACCTGGTAGTGTCAGGCTACGGAGCTGATGACGTCACTTGGTTATTCACGTTAGGTCAGTTCGCTTTAATTTAGAAAATATCGGTTAGGGAATGAAAGCTCCATGTCCCAGCAAAATCCTCAATCAGAAATTTGGCAGCCCTTCAACCAGTGGTTGCATCAGCAAATTATGCAGCTCAGTGTCGATATGCTGAGCGCCGGCTTGCTCACCTGCACCGCCTGTGAAAAAGCTTTTGGCGAATACATTTTGGAGTACCAAGGCGAAAAATTTCGCCTGCCAGCCGGGGCCACCTACGCCTTTTTGAATTTCGTTCAGGCTACGACTGCTGAGTCTTCCCATCCCTAAGCCATCATGAGTAAACCTGCTCTGCTGACGGTAGATGACGATCCTGATGTCCTCCAGGCGATCGCCCGCGACTTGCGCCAGCAGTACGGCGATCGCTTTCGCATTATGCGGGCTGACTCGGGTGCAGCGGCCTTAGACATGCTGAAGCAGATCAAGCTGCGCAATCAGCCCCTAGCGCTGATGCTGGTAGATCAGCGAATGCCGCAGATGAGCGGTGTTGAATTTTTAGCCGCCGCCGTCGCGCTTTTTCCTCAAGCGAAGCGGGCATTGCTGACAGCCTACAGCGACACCGATGCCGCCATTCGCGCCATCAATCAGATCGACCTGGACTACTACCTGATGAAGCCTTGGGATCCCCCCGAGGAACAGCTCTATCCCGTTGTGGATGATTTGCTGGCAGACTGGCAGGCTCACTTTCACCCGCCTTTTGAGGGAATCCGCGTCATTGGCGATCGCTGGAATCCTCAAAGCCACCAGGCCAAAGACTTCCTAGCCCGCAACCAGATTCCCTACCGCTGGCTAGACATTGAGCAGAGCGAGGAGGCCCGCACCCTAGTAGGCTGCGCTGAATCCCAAACTGCTCCCCTACCCCTGGTGCTGTTTCCTAATGGCGATCGCCTCAGCCAGCCCGACAACGTGCAGCTAGCTGAGAAAATTGGCCTGCAAACCACGGCCGCTAAACCCTTCTACGACCTAGTGATTGTCGGCGGCGGCCCGGCGGGGCTAGCAGCAGCCGTCTACGGGGCTTCCGAGGGGCTGCGGACGGTGCTGGTGGAGCGTGAAGCTCCCGGCGGGCAGGCGGGCACCAGCTCCCGAATTGAGAACTATCTGGGCTTTCCGGTAGGGCTAAGCGGCGGCGACCTGGCCCGCCGTGCTGTCAGTCAGGCCCGGCGGTTTGGGGTCGAAATTCTCACGCCCCAGGAAGTGCAGGCCATCCGGGTCGAAAATGACTATCGCCTGATTGCGCTCAGCAACAGCAGCGAAATTAGCTGCCATGCCCTGATTTTGGCCCTGGGTGTCTCTTGGCGGCGGCTTAAGGTGCCGGGCATCGATCGCTTTACCGGGGCCGGAGTTTACTACGGCGCTGCCCAGACCGAGGCGATCGCCTGCACCGATGAAGATGTCTTTGTGGTGGGAGGGGCCAATTCTGCCGGACAGGCGGCCATGTACTTCTCTAAGTACGCCCGCAGCGTCACCATGCTGGTGCGGGGGGAGTCGCTGACCAAGAGCATGTCCCAGTATCTGATTGACCAAATTGAGGCCACCGACAATATTCAGGTTCAGTCCCATACCAGCGTCATTGAGGCCAAGGGCGATACCAGCCTCGACACTTTGATTTTGCAGAACTCCCAGACCGGAGAGACTCAGAGCGTTCCGGCTAATTCTCTGTTCATCTTCATTGGCGCAGTGCCTTACACCGACTGGCTAGACGGCCTGCTGCAGCGGGACTCGCGGGGCTATCTTTTCACAGGCGATGACCTTAGATCAGATGTTGCCCCCCATCAGGTATGGTCGCTGCCGCGATCGCCCTATCTGCTCGAAACCAACGTTCCCGGCATCTTCGCGGTGGGGGATGTGCGTCACGGTTCAGTAAAGCGGGTGGCTTCTGGAGTGGGAGAAGGCTCCATCTGCGTTCAGTTTGTGCATCGCTATCTTGACGACCTGCGCTGAGGAACTCACTGATGCAGTGTATTGACGATCTGCTGGAGTTGGAACCGTTTAAGTATCTGCCGCGATCGCGCCTGGAATGGATGTGCGATCGGGCTGAATCGATGCGGCTAGATCCGGGCACAGCCTTAGTTCAGGAAGGTGAGCAGACTGAAAATATCTACATCTTGGTGTGTGGCCGCATTGCCATTACCCGCCAGAGCGAAGGGGTGGAGATGCCCATTGGCCAGCATGATGCGCCGGTGTTTTTTGGTGAAATTCCGGTGCTCACGGGGGAACCGGCGATGGTGACAATGCGGGCCATGAGCGAGTGTCATCTGCATGAGGTGTCAGGCGATGACTTTCTCACCCTGCTACACGAGTGCCGCGACTTTGAACGCTCGGTTTTTCGCCTATTTCAGCAGCGGCTGCGGGGCCTAGAATCTTTTATCCGCAACCGGGAAAAAATGGCAGCGCTGGGAACCCTCTCCGCCGGACTGGCCCACGAACTGAACAACCCGGCGGCGGCGCTGGTGCGGGCGCTGCGAGACGTGATTCCGGCCATTCGAGAGCTGGAAAAAATGAACCTGCTCTACGGTCAGCGCCACGTGGAGCAGTCCCATACCCAGCAGTGGCAGGCGGCTCGTGATGCCGGCTATGAGGCGATTTTGCACCGCAGCGTTGATGCGATGACCCTCAGCGATCGCGAAGATGAACTGCTGGACTGGCTGGAAGACTATGGCGTTGAGCAGGCGTGGAAGCTGGCAGAACCCCTAGCGATCGCTGGCATTGACACCGCTACCTTAGAAAAGCTAACTCAGCGCTGGCGCGACGATCCTTCCGAAATGCGCGATCAGGGCGTGCGCTGGCTGGCCCTATCCTTTGAAGTCGTTTCCATGATTCACAGCGGCCTGCACGGGGCGGAGCGCATATCTACTCTAGTCAAGTCGATGAAGTCCTATTCCTACATGGATCAGGGAGCGCAGCAAATCATCGACGTGCATGATGGCCTAGAAGATACGCTGCGGCTGTTTTCCTTCAAGCTGAAACACGGCATCCAGGTCTGCCGCCACTACCACGAAAATCTGCCCAAAATTCCGGCCCACGGCAGCGAACTCAACCAGGTGTGGACAAACCTGATTGACAACGCCATTGATGCGATGGACGGCAAAGGGACGCTAACGATTAAAACCTGCCGCTTTCAAGGCTTTGTGCGGGTAGAAATTATTGACTCTGGTACGGGCATCCCCCCGGAAATCCAGTCCCGCATCTACGAGCCTTTCTTTACAACCAAGGCCGTAGGCAAAGGTTCTGGCTTGGGGCTAGAAACCGTTCGTCGCATTGTGGAAAATCGCCACCACGGCACCCTGGCGGTTGAGTCAGTCCCCGGTGAGACCTGCTTTGCCGTTTGTCTGCCTGTGGAAACCCCTTGAGCGCTCAGGCTAGGAAGCTCGGCGTTTGCGATTGGCGGTTTTCAGCCACATCAGCGTGCCGGTGACAATCATCGTCAGCAGCCCCAGCGCGTTTAAGAAAGGATATATAAACTCTAGGTTGATGGAGCCAAATTTACCTCGGTGCAGCGCTAGCAGCCAGATAAAATCACTAGCGCGATCGCTAGCCACTGCAAACTGAAACAGCATCCCGGTAGTCAAGGTTAGCAGCAGCGGCAGCACTACAATCGGCACCAGAGTCCGGTGGAGCTGGCGCAGACGAGCTTGATTTAAGTTCATGGTAAAGCCTGTAAAAACAGCAGGGTGTCCTATCAAGATGTTCTGATCCAGTGAAAATCCTTTGAGAACAACACCATAGCCAAAACTGCTCAGAATTTTAGGCCCAATGGTTTAAAGTCCCAATCACTCAGAGCTAGCTGGAGTTTGAGACGGATCATTTTCCTAGCCCAGAAACCCTTCGTTTGACTTAGGTGACCTATTTTGCTCTGCAGATTCGCCATCTTTTCTCGCTTCAGCTTCTGTCAGCAAAATCTGAGCAACCTCTGGAAAGTGCTGCTGCATACAGTCATCGCAAATACCGTGGGTAAACTCAACGTCTGCATGTTGTTCTATGAACTGCTCGACCGTTGACCAGTAGCCCTGATCGTTGCGAATACCTTTGCAATAGGAGCAAATCGGAATCAAACCCGCCATCAGCTCTAGCTTGTCCAATGTCTCTGCTAGCTGAGACGAAACCCGGCGTAACTCAAGCTGTACCACAACTTGGCGGGCTAAAGCCGTCAGCACTTGCTGCTGGTGCGGTGAGAGTTGGTTGGGCTGATAGTCAATGACGCAGAGCGTACCAATGGGATAGCCCCTAGGAGAAATCAGGGGAACACCCGCATAGAAGCGAATTCCAGGAGCATGAACAACTAAGGGATTGTTCCAAAAACGCTCATCTTTCAAAGCATCATTCACAATCAGCATGTCCTGATTCAGGATGGCGCGAGCGCAAAATGAGACATCGCGGCTAGTTTCCTGGATATCCAGCCCTACTTTTGATTTAAACCACTGACGGTGCTCATCCACCAGACTGACCAGCGCGATCGGCACGTTGCAGATAAAAGCGGCCAGGGCAGTGATATCGTCATACGCTTGCTCAGCCGGAGTATCTAAGATGTTGTACTGCCGCAGTGCCTCTAATCGAGCAGCTTCCCGCGTTATTCCTATCTTCATCACACCGCTCTAGTTATGACCGTTCTGAAAGTCATTTTAGAAAACCGTTTAGAGGAGTCTGCCCAATGAGATCAAGACTTGATAATGCTTAATACAGCTTATCTGCCGCCTCTGATTAGACCCTCGCTAGGGTGACGGCTTCGGGCTGATCCTGATATTTACCCTGCCGGGTTTCGTAGCTAATGGCACAGGGTTCTCCTTCAAAGAAGAGAAGCTGCACCACGCCCTCGTTGGCGTAAATTCGGCAGTCAGCACTGGAGGAATTGGAAAATTCCAAGGTGAGATGCCCCCGCCAGCCCGCCTCAGCGGGCGTTAGATTTGCAATAATACCGCAGCGGGCATAAGTAGATTTACCTATACAAATGACGCTGATATTGTTGGGTACCTGGATGTTCTCTAGGGCTACCCCCAGCCCGTAAGAATGGGCAGGCAGAATAAAGTAGCTGCCGTTCTCGTCGGTGCGCAGGGCGGTGGGTTCTAGGTTGTCGGGGTTGAAGTTTTTAGGGTCAACGACGGTGCCGGGGATGTGGCGAAAGATCCTAAACTCGGCTGGAGACAGGCGAATGTCATAGCCGTAGGAAGAGAGGCCGTAGCTGATGACGTGGCGCGATCGCCCTGTATCTTCCAACGGTATCTGCCGGACTAGCTGAGGCTCAAAAGGGGCAATCAAGCCGTCAGCCGCCATTTGATGAATCCAGGTGTCGTTTTTAATCATGACCGCCGTGTATGAGCTTTGACCGAGTATTATTATCGCTCGCCGTTACGAAAGGTCAACCAGTTAGGCATGGCTAGCTTCCAGTGAATCGCCGCTGCCCGCAGGCCAAAAATTAGGGCAAAGGCGATCCAGTCGCTGCCCTCAAAATTAGGAAACCAGTACCGCAGCAGGGCGTAGAGAGAACAGCCCAGCAAAATGGGAGTGGCATATAGCTCCCGTGACATCAGCAGCGTGGGGCGTCCGGTGAGCACGTCGCGAATGAGGCCGCCGCCAATGCCCGTGAGCACAGCCATCGCGATCGCCACCGGAGCTGTAAATTTGAGCGCCAATGCCTTATGTAGGGCTTGCAGGCTGAACAGGGCTACGCCCAAACCGTCAAAATACAGCAGCAGCCGATAGGTGGTCTGAAACAGACGAGCCCCAAAAAAGGCCAGCAGTGCGGCCAAAAGCGCTATCCATAGATACGAGGTATTGCGCAGCCAAAACACGGGCGTATCCATCAGCATGTCGCGGACGGTGCCACCCCCCAAAGCCGTCACTACCCCAATCACGGCAATAGTGAAAATATCCATCTCCTGCCGCGCGGCGGCAAGCACGCCAGTAATGGAAAACACGGCGGTGGCAATCAGGCCAATGCTGTAGGCAAGCATGTTTGAGCGATTTGATTAAAAGCTCTGCTATTGTCCTACATTGACTGTTCACTTTGAATCAAATCTAATCGATTTGCTGTCTCAATCTTTTGCTCAAACGATCTAAATTTTCTTGAAAAAGCTGGGTATCAGGATGATTCATGCCCAACTTGTTCTTTGCAATTTCAATAGCTTCGAGATACAGGGATTTAGCTTTATTATATTGCTGTTGCGATTCGAACAAAAATCCTAAATTATTTAAGCTTGTTGCCACATCTGGATGAGATTTACCTAATAGCTGTTTAGATAGCTGTATAGCCTCTAAATAGAGCGGTTCTGCCTGATCATAAAGCGCCTGTTCTTGATATAAGTTAGCTAAATTATTGAGTGCTAATGCCATATCTGGATGAGATTCGCCAACTGCCTCTCTACGCAGCTTCAAAGCTTCAAGATAGAGTGATTCAGCTTTGCTGTAGCGACCCTGAGATTCGTATAAATTAGCTAAATTGTTCAGGCTTGCTGCTACATCTGGATGAGACTTACCTAATAGCCGTCTACGCTGCTCTAAAACTTGCAGATAAAGTGGCTCTGCTTCACGATAACGATTTTGTAAAGCATATGAATTGGCTAAATCACTTAAGTTTGTTAGGAATTCTGAGTTTAATTTATCAGAGATTTGTCGACGTGCTCTCAAAGAAGCTTTGAGAGAAAACTCGGCTAAGGCATAGCGTCCACTAGAAAGATAAATTGAACCTAGACGGTGTAAGCTCTCTGCTTTATCCTCAAGCTGGTTAAACTGACGTTGCAAGGCGATCGCCTTTTGACAATATTTCTCAGCCTGCTCCAGCTCGGTCGCATAGCCATAGGACTGCCCTGCCAAAGCTCGATTTAGATGAACCTGGCTGATTTGACTGTAAAGCGGAGCTAGGAGCGGATCGTTGGGATTTTTGGCTTCGGTCTGGGCAATTAGCGCTTCTAGATCTGCGAGTGGAATCGTCACAGCATCGCGGTCGGGCAGCTCTAGACCGTCCAAATTGCGGATTGACTCAATCGCCCGCACCGGTACTGCCGCCGTTTTGCGCGACGCAAAGCGAAAAACTCCCTGCCGCCAGCTCCAGAAATCAGGAGCCGCTTGGCTGAGGTCAGTCAGCATCTGATGGGTCATCCACAGCACAACCGGAAAGTGAAACTGCCGCAGTCCCTCCCGTGTCCACTGCAAATAACCAAAAAAGGTTTCCTGCTGCGATCGCTCAGCCCCTAGCTTCAAAAACCGGAGCTGCTCCGTCCCCGTAATCGTCACCACCGACCGACCGCCAGCTTGCAGATGAGATTCCTGCGCTACAAGCTGATTCAGTGCCGCCTTTAAGCTGGGGTCTTCCAGAGATAGCGTCAGGCGGTAGGGGCGGACATCTGGTTTAAGTTCAGCTTCATAGCGATCGATAATTTCGTTGCGCAACTGACTATCATCACAGGCAGCGAGCAGCAGACTCAGCTTTTGGTCACTGGCCTCGATCGCAATCACCAAATCATCATAGGCATCTTGGTTTTGCGGCTCTAGCTCTGCCCAGCTCACTCAATTAGCTCCTTGCGCCGTAGCAGCTCTTCCACAATGGGGTGCAGGTCGTACCAAATCTCATCATTGCGATACTCCAGCACGTGCAGCCCATGTAATAAGTCTAGAAATTTTTGCTCCTTTGGATCATCAGGTAAAAACCGCTCGTGGGTGGTACGCAAAATTTCAAAATCGGCCTTGCCCAGAGTCATTTCAAAATCTAGCCGCAGTTCTTTAATCCCCTGCTGCAGAACTGCCTGATCAATAGCAATATCTGAGCGGTCGGGCTGCCACCGAATCTGCCGCAGACAAATGCGACAGCACACATTCGCCAAGCGAATCAGCTCCCGCATCACGCCGCCGCTGTTGATTACAATTTGCGTCGCGGTTTCCGGCTCCAAAACACCGCTAGGAATACGCTTTTTCAGCACTTCACACAGGGTACTGACTGCCGGAGCGATCGCTTCTGGCTCTGGCTGCCGCCGCTCTCCTTTAGCAAAGAGCTTGCTGACAGGCATCTCCACAATCTGATTATCGGTCTCCGTAATCATCATCGCCCGCAGCGAAGCGTCTCGCAGGGAGGCCACCGGAGTTGTGTAGATAATCTGAAAACCGGGCAGAAACAGCGCCTTGATATGCTCTTTGTAAACCTCGCGGACAACCGCCAAATCGAGCTTATCTAGGTCGTCGATGATGACCAGCACCTTTTTATTGGTTACGTTTTTAATGGCCGCCGCCATGATATTGATCTGGGCAACTAAGTCAGAAATTTTGCGCTCAAACTCCTGCTTAATTTCGTTACGGATGCTGGCCTCAGACTTGAGCTTGCCCCGAATAAATTCAAACAGATTAAACCCAACGGAAACCTCCGCGCTCACTGGCGTCTCCGTTTCAATTCGGGTTTTGGTGGCAAACCACTGGTTAAAGGCCTCCTTTGTGCCCGCTGGAATTTTCACATTCTCTCGCTCAGCCTGATACATCAGATTAACGGCGATCGCAAAGAGGATATTGATATGGTTGACGTCCGACATTTCAATGGTGTCGGCAATTGAAAAGAAGACGACAAAATAGCCCCGCTGCTGACACTGACGGCCAAACTCTGCTAGCAAAGTGGACTTGCCGCAGCCTCGGTGTCCGGCAAAAATTGTCTTGCCGTTTTCAGAACCATCATCTTCCACAAGCTGCTGTAGTTCCGCTAAAACCTCGCCGCCATAGGGCACCCGAAATTTAGCCAGCTCATTTTCATCCAGCAGCGGCAATAGGTCCAAATTTTGATAGGCTTCTCGAAACGCTAACAGTAAGCTTTCAGCCATTTTGTGCCCTGCCTCAGTGCCTTCTATTCATATCACAGGTTTCAAAGGCGATCGCTCGTCACTCAAAGTCTATAGATGTTATCTTTTGCTAAAGATTATCAACTAAAAATGACTTTTTAAATTTCAGCCTCGATTAGCAGCAGCTTTTCTCAGCTTCACCCCCAAGGGCACCGTGACGACGCCGTGCCCTTTCCGTTTATGGAGTCAGGCTAGGAGTTCCTCGCAGGAGACAAACATGGTTTTTAGGCAGCAGGCTCGCCGTCCTTCATCGCGGCTAGTGGTTAGGGATGGCGAAGTCCCTGACGTAGTACGTTTAGGCGATCCTCATTCGCAGTGGCGCGATCTCTATCATCTCTTGTTGACAATTCCCTGGACAGGATTTATCGGGCTGCTGAGCCTGATCTACTTGCTGATCAATACCCTATTTGCGATCGCCTATTTTGCTGGGGGTGACTGCATCGCCAACTCAGACGGGTCGCTGATGGACGCCTTTTTCTTCAGCGTGCAGACAATGGCCTCCATTGGCTACGGCAGTATGCACCCAACGACCACCTACGCCAACCTGCTGGTTGTGATCGAAGCCTTTGCCGGACTGCTATTTGTGGCAATGGCAACCGGGCTAATTTTTACCCGCTTTGCCCTACCCACCGCCCGCATTTTGTTTAGCCACTACGCCGTGATTTCCCGGCACAACGGTGTCCCTACCCTGATGTTCCGCACCGCCAATAAGCGGCGCAATCGCATCCTGGAAGCTCAGCTTTGGGTCACCTTGGTACGAGACGAAGTGACCTTAGAGGGAGAATACCTGCGGCGGTTTCATGATCTGCAGCTCACTCGCTCCCATACCCCCCTGTTCGCTCTCACCTGGACGGCCATGCACCCAATTGACGCCAGCAGCCCGCTCTATGGAGAAACGCCGGAGTCACTGGCAGCCGCCAATGCGGAGATTGTCGTGGCCTTTACTGGATTAGACGAGACAGTTTCTCAAACCATTCATGCTCGCCATTCTTTTGTTTCCGAGGAGATTTTGTGGGGCTATCGTCTAGCGGACATTCTGCTGTGGACAGATGATGGGCGGCGGGCCATCGACTACACCAGCTTCGATCGCGTTGTCCCCGCCCCTACCACCAGTGACTCAAACGGCCTGAGCGCGGTTGAACCCGCCAAAGACGGCTCGCTGCTGTAACCCTCCAGCTAGAACACCTATCGCGGAAACTGCTGCATTAGCTGTCTTACCTGCTCCGCATGATAAGAACTGCGGGTCAGCGGCGAAGATACCACCTGCAAAAATCCCAGCGCTTGCCCCTGCTGCTGCCACTGAGCAAACTGCTGGGGCGTGACAAAATCCTGCACTGCTAAATGCTTGGGGCTAGGCTGGAGATACTGACCGATAGTGAGGATATCGCAGTCCACCTGACGCAAATCGGCCATCACCTGCTGCACCTCAGCGCCAGTTTCCCCCAGACCGACCATGATGCCAGATTTGGTGTAGACCCCAGGGGCGATCGCTCGGCTGCGCTGCAGCAGTTCCAGCGACCGGGTATAGTCGCCTTGAGGCCGAACCCGGCGGTACAGCCGTGGAATCGTTTCCGTGTTGTGATTCAGCACTTCCGGCTGGGCCGACAAAATAGTCTCTAAGGCTTCCCAGTTGCCGCAGAGATCGGGGATTAGCACCTCAATCGTCGTCTGGGGTGAAGCTTGACGAATAGCCGCAATGCAGGCCACGAACTGAGCAGCGCCGCCATCGGGCAAATCATCCCGGTTGACTGACGTAATAACGACATGGTTGAGGGCCATCCGCTTGACGGCTTCGGCTAGGCGCAGCGGCTCAGTCGGATCTAATGCTTGCGGCTTTTTCTCAAAGTCAATATCGCAGTAGGGACAGGCGCGGGTGCAGGCAGGCCCCATGATCAAGAAAGTAGCAGTCCCTGCATTGAAGCACTCGCCAATATTGGGACAGGAAGCTTCTTCGCAAACGGTATTGAGGCCCAAGTCTTGCAAAACGGCTTTGACATTGCCCACCCGTTCCCACTGAGGCGCTTTAACCCTGAGCCAGTCTGGTTTAACTGCCACTAATCTTTTGCTCTAAAAGTCCAAACTCATCTTAGCAATTCCTGATCTAACTGCGAGTCGACTTGCCAGCAGCGTTAGAACTGCAGGCGATCGCGGCAAAAGTTATTCAGCCTTTACGAACCGTAGTATTTTCTTTAATCATCCTCATCAGTTCCTCAGATTTGCTCTCTATTGTTGAAGTCAAGCTGAAGTTCAAAATTCCCTTATAAATCGAGCGCAAATTTGCGTGAAGCGTAAATTTGGCTTTGTAGTTCAGAACTGTTGTCTAAACAAAACTGTTTTAATAATTGAGGCTGCTATGACATCTTGTCCTTATTGCTCAAGCAATGTACTTCGCCACATCCGGCACAATCAAATTTATTGGTTTTGCCAACACTGTTGGCAGGAAGTGCCTGAGCTATCCGAGGTTTTAGCAGATAAACGCTGGCAGGCCTCGTCGGTTTTAGCCACGCGCCGAACTTCGATGCCTGTGCCTCAGCGTATCTCTGTTGCCGTGTAGCCAGTAGTTTATGCCTTTAGCAGCAGGCCCACAGCGTCTATAACCTGCTGGGTAACGTGGGTCAAAAAATCTAGATTGAGCGTTGCCAGCGTATCGGTGGGCTGATGATAGTGAGGATTGCGGAAATTAGCAGTATCGGTGACTAAAACGGCACCGATATTTTTTTGCCAGAAAGCAGCGTGGTCGCTGCGCAGCAAATCGGGAGGTAGGTCAGGGCTGAGCGGCACCGGCAGAATAATGGCTGGGGGAGAACTGGGGCGCTCTGCCGTTTGAAAAGCCTGCAAAAGTTCAGGGTGGTCAATGTCGCCAATAATGCCAATAAAATCGCCGCGATCGCCCGATAACTCTAGCGGTAAATCGGCAGGATATTGCTGACAGCCTAGCAGATCGCAGGTATAGCCCAGCATTTCTAGAATAATTGCCCCGACCAGGTTGTCTAAGTTGGCGCTCTTGCTGACGTGGGCCAGGCTGCCCACCAGTCCCGCTTCTTCTCGGTCGAAGAAAACCAGCCGCAGCGATCGCGGATAGGTTTGCGTCCCAAACAGCCGGGCCACTTCCAAAGCCGCCGCCACGCCGCTGGCGTTATCGTCAGCCCCAGGAGAATCGCTCACCGTATCAAAGTGAGCCCCCACCACCAGGGTGCCAGCCCCAGCAACCCTGCCAGTTTTCTCAGCTACCAGATTAATCCCTGTGTCAAAAGACTCTAGCTGCACCTGCCAGCCAAAGGTTTCTAGCTGCTCAATTAGATAGCCTCTAGCCCGGATCCGATCGATCTCATCAAAGCGGGGATAGGCGATCGCGGCAATGTGGTCTGCTAAACGCTGGCGATCGGCAGTTAAAGCAACTTGGGCAAAGCGCTCAGAGGCTTGCGCCACTAAATGGCCTGAGTGCCACTGCAGAGCAGGCAGCGCCGCCGTAGCAAAGGGAATGATGTCTAGAATAGAGATGAGACAAAGGGTGGCGATCGCCATCAAGCCCAGACCAATAATCTTTTTGATTTGCATAGACATAGACAGAATTATGTCGTTATTTATTGCTTTGTATCAATCTTGATATACAAGAAATAAAAGCTCATAAAAGTTAGCCTTTTACCTCAGATTCCTGTTAAGAATAATGGTCTAAAACTAATCTCAATCTCTTCTCCAAGATAAGATAAAAAGATAAGCAGGAGAAAATCATCTGTCAGACCTCCAGCAGGCTTTTTACGGATTGGAATCCTCCTTTTGTCCGGTTATCTCATCAATTCGAGGTGTTTGCATGAACATTTTCAGAATGATTAACGGTATGTTTCAGTACTTGCTAGAAGCGATCGCTCGGATTTTTAGTCCCAGTGATGATGCTTACCCAAATATTGGCGTACAGCCGTTTTCCGGAGAGCCGTTTTCCGAATGGCTAGAAGCAGATTTTAGTCCCGTAAGCCGCTAGAAGTGTTATCAGGGGTTCTTCAACGATTTCGCTGAAAATGCAGTCTCACTACAGCCGACCTCCAGAACTTCTGGAGGTTTTTTATGGCCTAAAATCCCCAGAATCGACGTGGGCCAGTATCTAAGTGCAGCAGATTAGGAATTGTACTATAAATGCCAATGCCCCCCGGCCACCAGGTCATAACGGAATTAGCCAGTCGCCGCCCGCTATAGCCCTCTACCTGTAGATCTGCGGCCTTACCTGTCAGGTGATAGCTGCGGGAAGCGCCCCCCACTGCTCGGTTTACCGCAGGCGGGCGGTACCAGGAATTAACCTGAAAAGGGCGACCAATTTGGTTTCTAGCCCGCTGCAGCTGTCGCGCCAGCCCAATAATGTTGTTAACAATTTCTTCCGTGGCTGGAATCCGGGTGCCGTTTTTAGTGGCCTCGCCCCAGGTGAAGCTGCCCCCCGGAATAATTGGCTGGTCGCTATAAAAGGTGCTGACGTTCCCCGGCAGCTTGAAGCCTCGGCCTGTGTAGGTAGGGACAGACGGCGGGGCAGGTTCAGGTCGCGGATAGAGCACCCGCCCCTTGCGCTCAACCTGCGCATGTCCTTCGTAGACATACCAGGTGCTCAGATTCATAACGTAATCTCTTTCGTAGCGCAGAGCAAACTTAATATGATCGTTGAAGTCACCGCTAGCATCAGCATAGGCATAGGAGTGTAGCTTCAGCACCGTACCTGCTGGAATCGCGTAGGTTTCGCGATCAGAGAGGGCGCTTGACTGCACAGGACGCCGCTTCAGTAGGGTATTCTCAGTGACTCGCAGGACTAAGGCATTCGGATCTTCGGGGGGATAAATGACCCGGCGATCGAACTCTACATAGGCGTGCTTGTCATAGACAAACCAGGTATTTAAGCCACGAATATAATCCTGCTGATAGCGCAGCGTAAATTTAATGTGGCTGCTAAAGTCGCCTTGAGCATCGGCATAAGCGTAGGCCAGCAGCGCATAGCTTTGATCCTGCGAGATCGATACCTTTTCATCGTCCGGTAGCATACCAGATTGCAAAGGCCGCCTCTTTAATACGGTGTCACGCACAATTCGCAGTACGGGAATAGCGGTTTGGTCTTCACGCGGATAGACCACCTGCCCCTCAGTCTCAATCTGCGCGTGCAGGCTATAGACATACCAGGTATTGAGACCCCGAATCTCTTCATTTGCTAGAGCTACCCGCACATGCCCATTGAAGTCTCCAGTAGCGTCAGCATAGGCATAGGACTGAATCTCAAACGTAGTGCCTGCCGGAACCGAGTATTTTTCCGCATCACTTAGCCGTGATGACTGCTCAGGTCGCAGCTTAAACACCGTATTTTCTGTCACCCTGAGAAATTGCTCCGCCATAGCCGCAGTGCCTTTGTGTCTGTTGGCTAGGTTAGCAAAGGTTGCGGGTAGTAGGTGAGACCGTTGGGCCGGGTTTTAGTCATGATCTTGGCTGTAATCACAGCCTCTAATCCGCCCAACCTGCCCGCTTAAAAGAATCCGGCAGTTGCTATTAATCAATCGGCGCAAGGGAGCGATCGCTTTTTAAGAGGACAGTCAGGGCGATCGCCTGCAGCTTTTTAAGCTATTGCTGAGTCGTTATTGAAAGACGAATTCTTTTGCACTTTAAAGATTTCGTGAACGGGATAATGGGTTTAGTACACATGAACTATAATTGAGTCATATTCATTCTGCAGTGTACTCAGCCAGTCCTATGTCTACACTCGCTACGCCCACCACTCCCCATTACACCGCTTATCCACCTGCCTGGTCTACAGTTCGCTTTCGCCGCGCTAAGGAGAAAAAAGGTTGGGCGCTGCTGGGCATTCCCCCTCAGATTTATCCGCTGGTGGCGCTGCGACTGTTTGAGCTGCGGGCGCGGCTGATCGAGCGCCACGACTCAGCCACGTTTATTAGCTTGCTGTTTGAAGCCCCTCCCGGCTTAACCGCCAAGCTGGCCTGTGCCTTTCCGGCCCCACCCGGCTGCGAAACCCTAAAAATTTCTGAGGCGGGCGATCGCATTCTTTCCGGCAAAGCTGCCAGGTCTGCCAAAGCTATTTCGCAGCAGGCCGATCCGGTAGACATCGCGATCGCAGCAGCTTGACCTCCGTCCAACTGCTGCAACAGCCAAGCGCCCCCGGTTTGAGAGCGCTGGCCACTTTGCTGTGCGGGCTATAGAACTGTGAGAGGCTTATTCAGCCATACTAGGACGGCGATCGCCATTGGTGAGGACGGCCTGCATGAGCGGTTCATCTTCAGGTAAATAACCGGATGTGAGCCAGGCAGCTAGCGGCTCAGGCGGACTCACCTGGCTGAGCTGTTTCATCAATGCCTCTGACTCCAGTACCTCATCTTCCAGCAGGATCTGAGCCGTTTCTTCCAAAACCTGACGGTTTTCCATCAGAATCTTCAGCGCCATGCTGTGCGCGCCGTCGATAATCACTTTAACTTCGTGATCGATCAGCTCTGTTACCTGGGGGCTAATTGTCCGGCGGGGATTGCTCATGCCTTCAATGAACTGCTGCTGCTGTTTTTCAAAGGCAATTGGGCCGAGGCGATCGCTCATGCCGTAGACAGTGACAAAACGCTCGGCTAAATCAGTGGCCTTTTGAATATCATCTCCGGCTCCGGTAGACACCTTGCCGAAGACCAGCTCTTCAGCGGAGCGGCCCGCTAGCAGGATAGCGATGCGGCCTCGCAGCTCGTCTTCCCCGACCAAAAATCGATCTTCTTCCGGTAGCTGTAGAGTGTAGCCTAAAGCGCCAACGCCTCTGGGAACAATGGAGATTTTTTCCACCTTGCCCGCACCGGGCATCAGAGAGCCGACAATCGCGTGTCCGGTTTCGTGATAAGCCACGGTGCGCTTTTCAGTTTCATTCAGCACCCGACTCTTTTTCTCCAGTCCGGCAATCACCCGCTCGATCGCTTCGTTGAAGTCAGCCATTTTGACTTCGTCACCCTCGCGGCGGGCCGCCAGCAGAGCCGCTTCATTCACTAAGTTGGCTAAATCGGCTCCGGCAAAGCCAGGGGTACGGGCGGCGAGCTTAGCCAAGTCTACATCCTCAGACAGCTTGACGCCGGGGGTATGCACTTTCAGAATGGCCTCGCGGCCTTTTTTATCAGGGCGATCGACAAGCACTTGGCGATCAAAGCGTCCGGGCCGCTGTAGCGCTGGATCTAACACTTCAGGGCGATTGGTAGCCGCCAAAATAATCACGCCCGTATTGGCGTCGAAGCCGTCCATTTCGCTCAGGAGCTGGTTCAGGGTCTGCTCCTGTTCGCTAAAGCCGCCACCGCCAAAAGGACTGTTGCCGCCCCGCGATCGCCCCAGGGCATCTAGCTCATCAATAAAGACAATGCAGGGAGACTGCTTCTGGGCCTGCTTAAACAGATCGCGCACACGGGAAGCCCCAACGCCCACAAACAGCTCAATAAACTCTGAACCAGAAATACTCAAAAAAGGAACGCCCGCTTCTCCAGCGACGGCCTTTGCTAACAGCGTCTTACCCGTTCCGGGCGGGCCGACTAGCAGCAGACCCTTGGGCACTCTGGCCCCTAGGCGGGTATATTTCTCAGAATTTCTGAGATAGTCTACGACTTCTTCTAGCTCCGCCTTGGCTTCGTCTACACCGGCCACATCGTTGAACCTAACCCCGGTTTTACCTTCGCTGTAAGCTCTGGCATTACTTTTACCGATGCCCAGCGCCGCCGCGCCGCCGCCTGGTCCGCCTTGACCACGCCGCAGCAGAAAGGAGTAAAGGCTAAAGAGCAGCAGCGGAAAAATCAGCCAGCCCAGCAAACCGCCAAACCAGCCCCCTTCATCAGTCGGCACCGCCGAAAACTCAACCTCGTGCTGCCGCAGCAGCGCCGTCAGGCCATCATCATTGGGCAGAGAAACGGTCTCATAGCGCAGCGTCGCGTCCTCCCCTTCTTCAGCCACCGCTTCAGGAACGGCTGATTCTTTTAGCTCATACTGAATACGCTGGTCTTGAATAGTGACTCGCTTGACCTGGTTGGCCTCCACCTGCTCAATAAACTCGCTATAGGGGATCTCTTCGTAGCGATCGCCAAACTGAGAGGACAAAAACGTATTGAGAATGAGAAAGAAGGCAAAAAAGATCAGCAGGCTGCCGCCGAAGCTGCGAAAGGGCGATCGCGACGAGTCTGAGTCTTTATTGGGGGAACGACTATTGTTTGAATTCGAAAACATGGGCAAGGCTTAGGCTGCTGTTAAAGCTAAATGACTGCAGTTTGCGCCAGCCGCTGACCCGTGGCTCAGGCCAGCCAGTCCGATCGGTTGGCGTCTATGTTCCAATATGTGAAAAAAGACGAGCCTTGATCAGCCGTCCCTAGACAGATTTTGGCCGATCTGGCAGATAAGAACACCAGTCACTCCATCCCCCCACATAGAGCTGCTGCATGGGTAATCCCGCCACCACCTGAGACAGCAGGTTGACGCAGGCCGTCACGCCAGAACCACAGTAGACAATCACCTCTTCGGCCTCAGCCGCTGCCTGCCAGTGCTGTTGAAGTTCTGCCGGCGATCGCAGGCGTCCCTGGTCATCCGTCACTGCCTGCCAAAAATAATTGGCCGCACCGGGAATGCTGCCGGCGATCGGATCGATTGGCTCTTGTTCTCCCCGATAGCGCTCTGGCGATCGCGAGTCAATCAGCAGCGTCCCCGGCTGGTCTTTACGCTGCCTGACCGCTTCTATCTCAGCCGTCCAGTGGGGGCGAGGACGGGGCACAAAATGACCGAACTCAGGGGACGGTACGGTTGGCGAAAGGGGATAGCCTGCCGCCTGCCAGCCAGCGAGTCCGCCATTGAGCACCGCAACCTGAGAATGACCTAAGTAGTTCAGCAGCCACCACAGCCGCGCCGCAAAGGCAAAGCGAGAGTCATCGTAGGCCACAACCCAGGTTTGGCTAGCAGGCGGCTCAGAGTGAATGCCGAGGGCGCTCAGCTTAGCCGCAAACTGCTGAATATCGGGCAGGGGATGGCGACCGCCATGCGCCTGTACCGGGCTGGACAAATCCTGGTTGAGATCGAGATAAACCGCGCCGGGAATATGACCGGCTAGATACTGCTGCTGACCCTGCTGGGGGTTAGCCAGGGAAAAGCGACAGTCAACAACAACAAGCTGGGGCTGGCCTAAATGCGCCGCCAGCCAGCTTGGCTCTACAACGGGCTGGGTCAAAGATGGGGGCATGGCAGATCAAGATAGCAGCCAATAGGTGGTCATCAGGCCCCGCCCTTTTACTTTAATCTCACCGCGCCGCTCAAAGCGATAGCGCTGCTTGAGACGCTCGTATACGGCTGAGGTTACCTGGATTTTACCAGGCGCGCCCTGCGACTCCATCCGGCTGGCGACATTGACCGCATCTCCCCACAAATCGTAGGAAAACTTGCGAATGCCAATCACGCCTGCCACCACAGGTCCCATATCGAGGCCAATACGGAGGTTAAAAGAATGCCCATCGGCTCGCTGAAACTGGGCGATCGCCTGCTGCATTTCTAGGGCAAAGGCCGCGATCGCCTCTGGATGGTTAGGATCGGGATCAGGCAGACCACCCACCACCATGTAGGCATCACCGATTGTTTTAATTTTTTCCAGGCGGTGTTTGGCGGCGAGCTGATCAAAAGTCGAAAAGATTTCGTTGAGCAAATCCACCAGCGTTGTCGGCGGCATACTGGCTGAAAGGCCGGTAAAGTTGACGATATCCGCGAACAGAATGGTCGCCTCTTCAAAACGATAGGCAATTGAGCTGTGGTTTTGCTTCAGTTCTTCCGCGATCGATCGCGGCAAAATATTGAGCAACAGTCGCTCTGATTTCTGCTGTTCTGCCTGCAAAGCCCAGTCGGTGCGCCGCCGCTCAGTGGTATCGCGGGCCACCCAAATTACTCGGTTGTCGGGCATGGGCGAAATGATGGCGGTATACCAGGCCGTATTTTCAAAGTCGTCTGGTGCGGCGTTACCCTGCCGCTGATCGCCTTGCTGCCAGTCACCCACCGGCAAATTGTATTCTAATCGGACGGGCTGCTTGGTATTGAGGGCGCGGTGAATGTTGCGCATAAACAAGTTGGCCTGATACGGCGGCAGCACTTCGTAGACAGTGCGCCCCACCCGCTCTTGATCAGGCCGGTAGAGCAGAGCCGAGTTGGTGGCTACCATGTTGAGGTAGCGCCCCTCCGAGTCAAAGACGGTGATCACATCTGTCATGGCGGCGAACAAAGCCCGCAGTTCCGCCTCCGAGTCCCGCAGAGCCTGCTCGATTCGATGCCGTTCTTGAATTTCCTCGGTAAGCTGCTGGTTGGACTGGGTCAAAGCGGCTGTACGCTGCAGGACACGGCGCTCTAACTCTTCATTGGCTCGCTGCAGGGCAATCTCAGCCTGCTTGCGGGCGGTAATATCCTGGACAGTGCCTTCGTAATAGACCACCTCATTGGTTTCATCTCTGACGGCCCGGGCGTTTTCCGAAATCCAGATGCGGGTGCCGTCCTTACGGTAAATCTCTGATTCAAAGCCAACAACAGCATCGTGCATCTGCATCATGCTGACGAACTCATCACGGCGACCCGGCTCTACATAGAGCTGATGCTGAATATTGGTAATATGGGCCATCATTTCTGCTGCCGAATCATAGCCGTAAATAGCGGCTAGAGACGGATTAGCGCCAATGTAGCGACCGTCAGACGTGCTTTGAAAGATACCTTCTACAATGTGCTCAAAAATATTGCGGTATCTGGCTTCTGCCTGACGCAGCCTCTCCTCGGCCTGATTGCGCTCTGTGATGTCAATGCCAACCGTAAAGGCGGCTTTGCCCTGATTGTACTTTTGAGCCACGATCAAAAAGCTGCGCTCTACGCCCCCTACAACGGCGTCAATTTCGCAGCCAGCTTCAACCTGCGGACTGGCAAAGAAGTCACGTACAAACCCAATAAATTCCTGGCTCGTATCCAAGAAGCCAATGTCTTGACCGACAAATGCCTCCGGCGGCATCCCAAAGTTTCTCGCTAGATGCTGATTCACGCCCAAATAGTGCAGATCAGCGCTAATCCAGGAAACAATTCCCGGCACCGCTTCTAAAATGGCCTGAAGCTGGTCTTTGGCACCCCGCAGCGCTTCTTCTGCCTGCTGCCGCTCCACCACTTCTTCGACGAGGGTATCATTGGACTCCCGCAGCGCTGCCGTTTGCTCGAGAAAACGCTGTTCAATCGTGTTTTTTTCTAGCCTGAGCTTGTGCAAGTAGCGATCGCGATCGCCAATTTCAACCTGTAGCTGCTGGACTTGCTGCCGCAGTGCTGCAATCTCTTGCTGCATAGCCTCCGGTGTCTGAGGCATCTCAGTTGTGAAAAAAGAGGGACAAGGCGGCGGGCTAGAGCTATCAAGATTGGAGGATGGCGATCGCTTCGGCAT
This sequence comes from Sphaerothrix gracilis Ecp01, assembly GCF_030405905.1. Lineage (NCBI taxonomy): Bacteria > Bacillati > Cyanobacteriota > Cyanophyceae > Nodosilineales > Nodosilineaceae > Sphaerothrix > Sphaerothrix gracilis. Next base: position 56,040 of record NZ_JASATW010000021.1, on the reverse strand, counting down.
AACATCTGCGCCTAGCTAAGAGGCGGCTTCGCTGTAACGTGAGCTGTACTTGGCCTAATTGAAAACACAACTATTGATTACATCCATCACACCCTGCCAGTTCCTACCGTATTCCTTTTTTCTGACTTAGTCATCCGTTTGCCTGCGGCTTATTCGCCATTTTTCAGCCAAATTTTCTCAAATGCGCAAATTCTAGTCTCACAAAGACTCAAAAAAGTTTTGAGTATTGCCTTGGCTCCGCCATTAGCATGGGAAAATGAGACACGCATATCGGGATTGAGACCAGCAGTGAAAGCATTAATTATTGGTAGCGGTGGCCGCGAACACGCTCTAGCCTGGAAACTTTTGCAGTCTCCCCGGATAACAGAGGTGATTTGCATCCCTGGCAATGGGGGGACGGCTACCCTGGCAGGCTGTCGCAATCTATCTCTGAGCATCAGCGATTTTGAGGGCATTGCTCGCTTTTCGCTGGTGAACAACATGGCTTTTGTCGTCGTTGGGCCAGAACAACCTTTGGCAGAGGGGATTACCGACTATTTGCAAAACCAGGGCATCAAAACGTTTGGCCCGACTCAGGCAGGTGCGCGGATTGAGTCTAGCAAGTCTTGGGCTAAGGCCCTTTTGCAAAGCGCCCACATCCCCACCGCTGCCTCTCAGTCTTTTACTGAGGCAGCGGCAGCGATCGCTTATGTAGAACAGCAGGGAGCACCCATTGTAGTTAAAGCCGATGGCCTAGCCGCTGGCAAAGGCGTAACCGTTGCTCAAACGGTAGAGGCTGCTAAGGGGGCGATCGAGGAGTCTCTGTCTGGCCGCTTCGGCCTAGCGGGGGAGCGCGTCATAGTTGAAGCTTATCTTACGGGTCAGGAAGTTTCAGTGTTAGCGGTTACGGATGGGCAGACTATTCGGCCCTTAATGCCCGCGCAGGATCATAAAACAATCGGCGAAGGCGATACCGGCGCGAATACTGGCGGCATGGGGGCCTACGCGCCCACTCCGGTAGTCAAAGCAGCGCTTTTGGAACGCATTGAAGCCGAAATTTTGCAGCCGACCCTCAAAGCCCTCCAGCAGCAAAACATCAACTATTGTGGGGTCCTCTATGCCGGTCTTATGATTACCCCCGCCGGAGCGCCGCAGGTGATTGAGTTCAACTGTCGCTTTGGCGATCCGGAAACTCAGGTTGTCTTACCCCTGTTGGAGACGCCTCTAGAAGAAATCATCTTAGCCTGCATCGAGCAGCGCCTAGCGGATCTGCCTCCCTTTGAGTGGAAACCAGCGGCAGCCGCCTGCGTGATCATGGCGGCTGCCGGATATCCTGACACCTATCCCAAGGGTATGGCTATTGGCGGTCTAGAGGCGGCGGCTGAAACAGGCGCCCTGGTTTTTCACGCGGGTACCCGGTTAAAGCAGCAGCAGGTACGGGCCAATGGCGGGCGCGTACTGGGCGTGACGGCCCTGGGGGAGACATTTGAGCAGGCGATCGCCAATGCCTATCAAGCCGTAGACTGCATTGAGTTTGCCCAGAGCTATTACCGCCGCGACATCGGCCACCGGGTCAAGTCTTTACCCTCTCTCTAAGCGGCTAGGGCCGCGCTGCTCTTAAGTTTTAGTGAGTTTTGGCCGACTCTATGCCCTTCGCCGCCAAAATTGCCTGCATCTCCCGCATCAATGCTGCTTGCTCCTGCTGCAGACTCTCTAAGCGACTGAGAATTTCTAGTAAACGGGGCTGCAACTCCGGCGGCTGGCCTTTTTTCAAGCGCTGCAGCGCGTCTGCCCGCCTAAATAGCCGAAAAACGCCTAATAGTAGCCACTGCATCAGCCGCAGCGGCAAGCTCAAAATGCCGACCCAAACTTGGCGCACAAACTGCGCGATCGCCCCTAAAAAGCCCCAAAGCGATAGCAAGACTACAACGGCTAGCCCTAGGGCCAGCAGCGGATGGGTCACCATCCAGGCAATGACGGGATGCTGGCTCAGCCAGGTTTGCGTAGAAGCCGCGATCGCCCCTTGAAATCCGCCCGTGAAACCGCCTATGGGATCCGCCTGAGTCATTTCCTGCAGAGAAGTTTTGGTCTGCTCCGCCGTGGCCGTAAGAGAACGAGTTGCCTCTCCCCAACCCTCACCGGCAGCGCTAGCCGCCTCATTGACCGCCGCGGCAGCCTGATCGGTGACGGTTTCTACAACTTCGCCTGCCTGGTTAGAAAAGTTGCTGACAGCATCAGTTGCCCGTTCGGCTGTTTCAGCGGCGGACGACTTAAGCGTCGTTACCGACTGATTAAGGTGCTGCCAAGATTCAGCTAGGCTCGTTTGCCAGCGATCGAACATAACAGTCTCCTAGTTCTTGACCCCCGTTGCCGCAATGCCACGAATAAACTGCCGCTGACCCATTAAAAACAGCAAAACGACGGGCAACGTGGCAATGACGACCGCTGCCATCAGCAACGGCCAGTTATTCGTAAACTGCTCTTGAAAGGCGGCTAAGGCTAGCTGCACCGTCTGCAGTTCTGGCCGCGTAGTAAACACCAAAGGCTTAAACAAGTCGTTCCATTCACCAATAAAGGTAAACAAAAATAGGGTAACTAAAGCCGGACGGGCCAGCGGGATTAAAACCTGCCAGAGAATTTGCCAGCGACTGGCGCCATCTAAGGCAGCGGCTTCCTCCAGCGCTACGGGGATGGTTTGAAAGTACTGGCGCAGCAGAAAAATCCCAAAGCCGTTGGCGGCTGTCGGCAGAATCAAAGCGCCGTAAGTATTGATCAGGTGACCCCACTTTAAAACTAAAAAAATAGGGATGACTAAAAGCTGGAAGGGAATAACTAACGTCGCCAAAACAATCAGCAAAACGGCCTGACGACCGCGAAAACGCAGCCGCGCCAGCGCGTAACCTGCCAGCGCTGAGGTGAAAATTTGGAGGGCTGTGACGCTCAGAGCTACCAGGGTTGAGTTGAAGTAAGCCAGCAAAAATTGTCCCTGCTGCCAGGCTGTCCGGTAGCTGGCTAAAGACCAGGCTGCGGTGGCAGGCAGACCATTAGCTAAGCTGTTAGGGTCAGATAAAGAAGCCAGCAGCACCACGCCCAGCGGCCACAGCACTAAGCCAGCCCCGCTTAGTAACAAAACTAAATTTAGCCAGCGCCAGAGTGTAGCTTGAGAATTCACAGCCGTTGAGAACATGATTGTAGCCCAGCAGGTATTTGGCAGGCAGCCGTTCAAAGCTGCTGATAATCAGCATTTTAAGCGATCGCCCGCCGTTAGCCTCCCGTCCGAATTTTGTAGCTATGATGAATCTACCGTTAGCTGGTTGATATCACACGCTGAGCGCTATAGGGTGTAAAGTGTGAATTTAGGTGTAAGAAACCCTGGATCCTTATAGACAAGATCTCCAATTTCTTGTACTTAACACAGATCAATTTTATTTTGTAACGCAGGAATAGTTAAGGATATGCCGCAGCTTGAAGCCAGCCCCAGAATTGATTTTCATAGTGAAGCTTATAAAGATGCCTATAGCCGAATTAACGCCATCGTGATTGAAGGCGAATTAGAAGCCAATAGCAACTACAAACAGCTAGCTGAAAGCCTGCCTGAAAACCAGGCCGAACTGACCAAGTTGGCAAAGATGGAACTTCGCCACATGAAGGGTTTCCAAGCCTGTGGGAAAAACCTAGAAGTCTCACCCGACATGGACTTTGCCCGCGAGTTTTTCTCTAGCCTGCACGCCAATTTTCAACAGGCTTGGCAAGAGGGCCGCATCGTCACCTGCCTGCTGATTCAATCTCTAATTATCGAAACTTTTGCGATCGCGGCTTACAACATCTACATTCCGGTTGCTGACGAGTTCGCGCGCAAAATTACGGAAGGCGTTGTCAAAGACGAATACCAGCATCTTAACTTTGGCGAAGAATGGCTCAAGGCCAATTTTGCATCCGCTAAAGCAGAGCTAGAAGTCGCTAATCGGGAAAACCTGCCTCTCGTCTGGAAAATGCTCAATCAGGTCGCTAAAGATGCCGCCGTCCTAGGCATGGAAAAAGATGCGCTGGTCGAAGACTTCATGATTACCTACGGCGAAGCCTTAGCTAATATTGGCTTCAACAACCGCGAGGTAATGCGGCTTTCAGCCCAGGGACTAGCGGTTGTCTAGCTCTGGTGCAACTGGCTGTGCTTCATTGTTAACTGGCTTCTACACCCTGTTTTTAGCCTTGACTGTCAAAGTCATATTTGCTGCCGACACAGAGATAGCTTCGCGCTTTTCAAGGTTACAGGGCTAGAAGCCATTTTTTCTCAGTCAATCTGAGTTTTGTCCTTTTATAAGCCTGGTAAACAGGTCTGTAGTAGCCAATCTAGAATGTTCGGTTTAATTGGTCATCTTACGAGTTTAGAACACGCCCAGTCCGTTGCTAGAGACTTGGGCTATCCAGAATATGCTGATCAGGGACTTGATTTTTGGTGCAGTGCGCCCCCCCAAATCGTTGACACGATTAAAGTCAAAAGCGCCACGGGGCAAATCATCGAAGGGCGCTACGTAGAGTCCTGCTTTTTACCTGAAATGCTGGCGGCCCGACGCATCAAAGCCGCAACTCGCAAAATTATTAATGCTATGGCCCATGCCCAGAAGCATGGAGTTGATATTACGGCCTTGGGCGGGTTTTCCTCAATTATTTTTGAAAACTTTAATCTGAATCAAATTCAGCAGGTTCGCAATATCAAGCTAGATTTTCATCGCTTCACTACAGGCAATACCCACACGGCCTACATCATCTGCCGCCAAGTCGAGCAGGCTTCTAAAAAGCTAGGCATCGATCTGTCTCAGGCAACCGTGGCCGTTTGTGGTGCGACTGGAGATATTGGCAGCGCCGTCTGTCAGTGGCTCAACGGGCGCACAGACGTCCGCGACTTGCTGCTGATTGCCCGCAACCACGAAAGGCTGCAACAGCTTCAAGATCGTTTAGGTCGCGGCAAGGCAATGACTTTAGAGGAAGCGCTGCCCCAAGCTGACATTGTGGTTTGGGTGGCCAGTATGCCTAAAGGAGTTGAGGTAGATCCCACTACCCTGAAGCAGCCCTGTCTAATGGTGGACGGAGGATATCCTAAAAACTTAGGCACGCGCTTTAATCATCCGGGTATTCATGTCCTCAAGGGCGGTATTGTGGAACATTCCTTAGATATCGACTGGCGGATTATGAACATCGTCAATATGGACGTTCCTGCCCGTCAGCTATTTGCCTGCTTTGCTGAATCAATGCTGCTGGAATTTGAGAAGTGGTACACCAACTTCTCTTGGGGGCGGAATCAGATTACGCTAGAAAAGATGGATCAAATCGGTCAGTCTTCAGTCAAGCATGGGTTTAGACCTTTGTTAACTTTTGGTTAGATACCCAGTCCATTTCTGCCAGAAGCAACGACTATAGATACCGCCAGCCGCGCTGGCAGACTTGATTTGGGAAATTTTCACCGCTTTTCGAGCGGGTTATTTGCGTTGTCCCTGATTGCCAAGTTATGCCGACTACTGAACGCAGGCCAATTTTATTGGATTTTGAGAAGCCTCTAGTAGAGCTGGAGGCTCGCATTGAGCAGATTCGCCAGCTTGCAGAAGATAATGATGTCGATGTCTCAGCTCAAATTCACCAGCTTGAATCGCGGGCTGATCAGCTGCGTCAGGAAATTTTTACCAGTCTCTCTCCGGCCCAGCGGCTGCAGGTAGCGCGGCATCCGCGACGGCCCAGCACGCTGGACTACATTCAGGCCATCAGCGATGAGTGGGTTGAGCTACACGGCGATCGCCGCTCTGGCAAAGATGATCCGGCCTTGGTGACGGGGATTGCTCGGTTTCAGGGGCGTCCGGTGGTGATGCTTGGCCACCAGAAAGGGCGCGACACCAAAGATAACGTCACCCGTAATTTTGGCATGGCCTCGCCCGGCGGCTATCGCAAGGCCCTGCGGATGATGGAACATGCCGATCGCTTTGGTATGCCCATTTTCTGCTTCATCGATACGCCGGGTGCCTATCCGGGCTACGAAGCGGAAGAGATGGGACAGGGGGAAGCGATCGCCTATAACCTGCGAGAAATGTTCCGGCTCAACGTACCGATTATTTGCACTGTGATTGGGGAAGGCGGCTCTGGCGGTGCTTTGGGCATTGGCGTGGGCGATCGCCTGCTGATGTTTGAGCATTCCGTTTACACCGTTGCCAGTCCGGAAGCCTGCGCCGCTATTCTCTGGAAAGATGCCGGTCGCTCGGCTCAGGCAGCAGAAGCCCTCAAAATCACAGCCGTTGACTTGAAGAACCTGGGTATTTTAGACGAGCTGCTGCCGGAGCCTATCGGCGGTGCCCATGCCTCTCCCCTAGAAGCAGCTGAGAATCTAAAGAAAGCGCTGCTGAGAAATTTAGGTCATCTATTGGTGCTGACACCCCAAGAACGGCGCGACCTGCGCTATCAAAAGTTTCGTCAAATTGGCCTGTTTTCCGAAGAAGACTACGCAGGTACCACCAGCGAATAGCGCCCCCACCGCCGCTGGGAAGTGACAATATCCGTACCTAGAAAAATATGAGAATTTGCGGTTTTTCTCTTAACGTTTGTTAACATACAAAGGGCCTAATTCCGGGATAGCGCTTTTTTGCGGTTTCAGCCTACGCGCCGTACCCCCTAAGATGAGAGCAGGCTGCACGCTGGCAAAGCATGTCAGCAAGTTGCAGCGGCAGTTGAAAGCGCTATGTCCTAAGGTCAAAACTCGGCAGGTTGAGTCAGCTTTACCAATCATCAAATTCGGGTAGGGCTGATCTGTATGAAGCTTGTCATCAGACAGGCTATTCGCTGGAGCAAGCAATGAATTTTTCAGAAAAGCGTCGAGCCTTAATCACAGGAGCCAGCAGCGGTATTGGCAAAGCCACAGCGATCGCGTTTGCCAACCACGGTTTTGATTTAGCGCTGGTCAGTCGCTCCCAGTCAAAGCTGGCGGCGGTAGCTGAGCAGGCTAAAGCTAAGGGGGTAGAGGCCCGACCCTATGTGGTGGATCTCGCTGAAATCGATCAGGTAAAGCCGCAGTTAAAGTCGCTGCTAGCTGATTTTGGCCCGGTTGATGTTTTAATCAACAACGCTGGCATGGGTTATACCCGGTCTTTAGCTGAGACTTCTCTGGCGGACTGGCAGCAGGTAATTGATCTAAATCTGACCAGCGCTTTTCAGTGCGTTCAGGCAGTGCTGCCAGGAATGCGCGATCGCCAGCGAGGACTGATTATCAATGTGGCCTCTGTGGCGGCTGATCAGGCTTTTCCCGATTGGGGAGCCTACAGCGTCAGCAAAGCGGGCATTGTCGCTTTGTCTAAGGTGCTAGCGGTAGAAGAACGGGCTCACGGCATTCGGGTTGCCACTATTTCTCCCGGCGCGGTTAATACGGAGATTTGGGACACTGAAACGGTCAATGCTGACTTTAATCGCGATGCCATGCTGTCCCCTGAAACCGTTGCCGACGCCATCTTACAGACGGCCCTCTTGCCCGAATCTGCTGTGATTGACAAGCTAACGCTGATGCCCAGCGGCGGCGCTCTCTAGCGGGCCTCAGCAAATACCTTTGTGTTTTTGTTCCCTGGTTTTAGAAGTTTAAAATTTAACTGAACTATGACTATTACGTCTTCAAGTATTGGTAACGGCAGCAATTCATCTGCCACTACAAATGCCTCCGAGGAATCAGTGGTGGCCAGTTCCCCTGCCAAAAAGCCCCCTGCTCGCCCCGATCGCAACACCATCAACGGAGCCAGCCCCCAGCTCAAGCACACCGACGATACGGTCAAAGAAGATATGATGGCGGCTGTCCGCACTCTGTTGACCTCAGTGGGCGAAGATCCCGACCGGGAAGGACTGCTCAAAACGCCCAATCGCGTGGCTGAAGCTATGCGCTTTCTCACCAGCGGCTACAACCAGTCTTTGGAAGAGCTGGTTAACGGCGCTATCTTTGATGAAGGCCACAACGAAATGGTGCTGGTACGCGATATCAACGCCTTTAGTCTCTGCGAACATCATATGCTGCCTTTCATGGGCCGCGTTCACGTCGCCTATATTCCCAATGAGCGGGTAGTGGGGTTGAGCAAGCTGGCCCGCATTGTGGAAATGTACTCTCGCCGCCTACAGGTGCAGGAACGTCTCACCCGCCAGGTCGCAGAAGCCGTACAGGAAATTCTCGATCCGCAGGGGGTGGCCGTGGTGATGGAAGCCAGCCATATGTGCATGGTGATGCGCGGGGTGCAAAAGCCGGGTTCTTGGACAGTGACCAGCGCCATGCTAGGTGTTTTTCAGGAAGATCAAAAAACTCGCGAAGAGTTCTTGAGTCTGATTCGCCATCAGCCCTCTTTTTTCTAAAACGCCGTCTAATCTAGAGGGCAGGCTTGAGCAAGAGGGGACGCTGACGGCCCTAGAGCTAGCTCAAAACCTGCCCTTATGAGCGCAGCCCGTCGTCAAGCACGGCTGTATGGCCGCGAAGTCGAGCCGCCGTGGCGCTGTAGTTGGGCAAAGAGCTGCGCTACCTTCTCTAGATCTTTATCTCCCGGCGATCGCTCGACGCCGCTCGAAAGGTCAATGCCCGCTGGGGTCAGGTACTCTAAAGCGGTCAAAATATTCTCAGGATTCAGCCCGCCGGCTAAAAACCAGGGCCGGCTGGGCGTAAATGCCTGGAGCGATCGCCAGTCTAGGGTCTTGCCTGTGCCGCCGAGCTGATGGGGCTGATAGGCATCTAGCAGCAGGGTATCGATCGCGGCCCCATAAGCTTTTACCTGAGCCAAATCCGCAGCAGTGCGGATGCGGCAGGCTTTGATTAGTTCTAGGTGAGGAAACTGTCGCCGTAGCTGCTGGCAAAATTTGACTGACTCCTGACCGTGTAGCTGCAAAGCCGTGAGGGGGGCGATCGCCAAAGTGGCTTCTAGCTGCTCTAGAGTCGGATTGGCAAAAACGCCGATGCGATCGGGGGCGGCCGTTTGGGGCAGCGCCGCCATGATTGACTGAATTTGCTGGGGCGTCACGTAGCGCGGCGAAGCGGCAACGCAGATGAAGCCCAGCGCAGTAGCGCCTAAATGGGCGATCGCCTGAGCCTGATCGGGCCGAGTTATGCCACAAATTTTGACGCGCATAGATAATTTGAAAAAAGCAATAAGCTCCGTCCCCGCTGAGAGAGTTAGAGGCTGGTAACGGACTGAGGTTCTCTGCTCATCCTACAATCTCCCCAATCAATTTATACTATTGGCCGAGATAGGATATTGACTCGGTGGCCGCTGAATTTGCCATATTTTTCTAACTTTTGCCCACAAGCCGACAGAATTCGATTTAGCCGCTGGCTGATCGGGCTGGCAGTCTGGCTGATGGTTGGATTCTGCTGGGGACAGCCAGCGCTGGCGACCTCTGATTTTGCTTTAGAACATCCGCCCCTGACCCTGGAAATTTTGCAGGAGCGACTGGCCACGCCCAGCCGTCAGGAGGGCAAATCGGTGATTGATCTGCGTCGGTTTGCAATTGACGTGCGATCTGAAAATGAAGCTTTTCGCAGCCAGTTTTATCGTTTACTGCGCACCAAGCTGCAGGCGGGCAGCATTCCTTTGGGGCTTGATCTGAGTAACGCGCTGGTGCAGGGCGACTTTGACCTGTCGCAGCTAGGACTGCGAGCACCCCTCTACGGCGAAGCACTGTCCCCTTTGCTAACTGAAACTGAGCAGGCGCAGCTAGCCCGCGATCGGCGGCGGCTAAGTCAGCTTTCGCAACTTTCCCAGTCGCTGCTGATTCAGGCTCAGGCTCCTACCAAGCTTTTTTTGTTTCGGGGCCCCTTGAGACTGGTGCAAACTCAGTTTGAAGGGCGAGTCAACGGGGCCAACCTCTTTTTTCTCAACTCAGTAGAAGCCAGAGGCGCTGTTTTTGGTCAGGAAGCCAATTGGACAGAAGCCCGCTTCAGTCAGGCGGTTAGCTTTATTGGCGCTCTGTTTCAGCAAACTGCTCGATTTCGCAGCAGCTTGTTTTTTGAGCGAGTTCGGTTCAATCAGAGTCAGTTTTTAGGCCCTGTCAGCTTTCAGAGCAGTGAATTTCAAGCCGCCGCTAATTTTAATCAGGCCCTGTTTCAGGCAGAGAGCAACTTCAGCCGCATTCAGTGGCAGCAAAACGTGGATTTTGCTCAAGCTACCTGGCAGAAGGGCGCCAACTTTAGCCGCAGCCGCTTTTTGCGCGCTTTATTTCTAACCGAAATTCAGTTTGAAGCCGCGGCGCTGTTTCAGCAGGCTCAGTTTAGTCAGCCCGTGAATCTACGGGGGGCGGCTATTGCCAGTCAGCTCGACTTTGGGGATGCCCGGTTTTTACCAGGGGCCTACATCAATGTGGCCGGTCTGGAATTCAATAGCGATCAGGCCCAAATTCTAGGCAGTCCGGGACAAATTGGTCAGTTCATTTCTGTGCCCATACTGCCAGGGAATGAAACCCTGCTGCGCAATTTGGTGCGAAACTTTCGGCTGCTTGAACAAATTGCCGATGCCAATCAGGTTGAATACCTGACTGAAACCCTGCGGCTGCGCGAACTGCAAAAACGGATTACCGGCGTCAATCTCAATACGGCCAACGCCCAGCAGCTAAGGCAGGTGGGCTTTACGCCCGCCCAGCAGCAGGCCATTTTACAGGCGCGGAGCCAGCAGCCATTTTTGAGCCTGAGCGATCTGCTGAATCTAGAGCAAGTTGATTTAGCCGCCTACATCAAGGTTCGCGATCGCATCATGACGACAACGACTTTCTCCTGGCTCACTCGGTTACAGGCGGCTGGCCGCTGGCTGCTGCTATCTTTGCTATTGCTGCTGAGCCGCTACGGCACTAGCTCCGGGCTAACCTTGGGAATTGCGATTGTGGCGATCGCCTTCTTCAGTCTGATCTTCTGGCTGATCGATCGCTATCGCCGGCGCTATGCCAACGCTACTAGTCCACCTCGCCAGGAAATTGGCTGGATGCTGGGCAGCTTTGGGCTGCTGCTGCTATCTGGCCTCAGCCTGATTAGCCGTACGGCGGAGCAGTCGGGTTGGACACTATTGTGCCTAAGTTTGCTAACTGTGCCGCTGCCGCTGGTCTTGGTGCTGCTGCTGTATCAGCAGGGACGATATCACAACCTCATGGACAGCAGCTATTTTGTCGAAGATGGCGGTATGCGTCAGCTCAGACTGCTGATTGCGCGGCTGCCAGTCATTCCAAAATTTCCTTTTTTCCGCGATCGCTATACCCCCATTCTGCTCGATCGCCGCTGGAACTGGCTAAACTACTATGACTTCAGCCTTAACAACTGGCTGAAGTTCGGCTTCAATGACATTCGGCTGCGGGATGAGGCCGTACCGGGCCTAATTACGGCTTTAGTCTGGTATCAGTGGAGTCTGGGGGTTTTGTATATTGCCTTATTACTGTGGACGTTTTCTAGAACGATTCCAGGGCTAAACTTACTGCTTTATTTTTAGGCTATGGCGCTGACCAACTCGCAGTCGATTCAACAAAAAAAGGCGGCTTTGCGCCAGCGCTTGCTGAAAGCAAGACAGGCAATTCCGCCTCAGGTTTGGCGGCAAAAGAGCGATCGCATCTGCTATCACCTCAAAACCCTGCCCCTATTTGCCCAAGCCCGAACCATCCTGGCTTACTGCAGCTTCCGCCAAGAACCCGATCTCTCTCCCCTGCTCCAAATGCAGCGCTCTTGGGGACTACCCCGCTGCATCGATCAGTCGATTGTCTGGCATCGCTGGTATCCCCAGGGCTCTCTGCCGCTGCAAACAGGAGCCTACGGCATCTGGGAACCTCATCCGGATTCCCCGCTGGTAGACCCGGCTACGGTAGACCTGATTTTAGTCCCTGCCGTTGCCTGCGACATTAAGGGCTATCGTCTGGGCTATGGCGGCGGCTACTACGATCGCCTGCTGAGTCAGCCTGCCTGGATCGGCAAGCCAACTCTGGGCATTGTGTTTGAATATGCTCGCTTACCTAAAATTCCCAAAGCGCCCTGGGACAAGCGTTTAGACGGTATCTGTACGGAGAGCGGCCTGTATCTCACAGCCCATTAGTGCTGCTGAGTCAGCGCTTCAATAAAACCAGCGATCGCCATAATGCAAAGAATACAGGTTGCCAACTGCAGAAAGAAAGGCAGCGCATTAGTCATTAAAGTTGAGGCCAAAGCAGCCGCGCCGAAGGGCATTAAAAACAAGCAGGCCGCTAAAAATCCAAAGGTGGCGATCGCTAATAAGCGGAGGGCATCACAGGCAATCCGAAATAGAAAACTATAGCGATTTGGGCGTTTCATAAGGGCTGGTAAAATCCAATTAAAATCAATTTTTAAGGGCACCCAGTCGGTGCCCCAGAGCTAAAGCAGAAAGGTTAGAAAGCTTCTCTCAACTGAATACAGTCAGGTTCTACTAGCAGCGTCAGACCTTGACGACCCACGACGCGCACGGCGGTTTCAGAAGGCAAAAATATATTTTGCTCGCAGCGAGCTTTCCACCAAGACGCCTGATACTTCACCCGCCCAATTTGGCCTGGGCGAATTTCGTTTGCAATGACTGCTGCCCTGTCTTGATTGGGATAGAGCGGATGCAGTTCATCAAAGTCAGACTGATCAACTGTGGGGATTTGAGTCTTTTCTTCTAGGTCATTGGCTGAACTTGTCTGTGTGGTCAAAAGCCATCCGAAGAGGCCAAAGAGCCGATTAAACTCACCCATGATTCTCTCCTTTTTTATCAGAAACGGTAGGGGGTTATGCGCCTTGATTGGCTGGAGAATATGTTTATCATGCGTTAGCTTATTAAAAGTTCCAATACAGAAAGTTCGGCTCTCGTCTCGGAAAAATTCAGCCGTTTTCAGTTCCTAATTCAGGTCAGCAAAGTTCAGGCAGATATGGAACAAGTCCTGTTTCTTTATAAAAAGTTCTGGAAAGTTCTGGAAAATTCAGGTTACACTAAGGCACTTAAGATTTAAGACAGACACAAGTCGCGGGTGCATGGACTTTGAAGAGGTCTTCGGAACAGTTGATACGCTAATCTTTCGAGCAGAAAATCGTCGCCTCAGCGAAGCAGAGCGGGTTGTTCTGCTGGCTGCTTGGGAAAATAACACCTATGAGCAAGCAGCGGCAGAGGTGGGCTATAGTGCCAGCTATCTGAAGCGAGATATTGGCCCCAAGCTGTGGAAGCGGCTCTCTAGCGTTTTATCGGAGAGCGTCGGTAAAAAGAGCTTCAAGCTCCGCTTTCAGCAGTTTGCGGCCAGCCATCAGGTGCAGCCCTCACGCTCTGTCACCGCGACTATCCCGGTCGTTACTTCCGTTTTCCCTGCCGCTCAGGTCACGCGGCCCCGTCACTACTGGGGCAACCTCGATATCAGTACAGCCAACTTTGTTGGCCGAGAAGCTGCCTTAAATCAGCTAAAAGATAAGATAGAAAATGGGTCTGCTCGAGTAATTAACCTCTGGGGTGAGGCAGGCGTCGGGAAAACAGCAGTGGCTATCAAGCTGGCTGAAGAACTGCAAAGCAGCTTTGACTTCGTTTTTTACTACTCTTTAGAAGAGTTATCGACGACCGATTTATTCAGTCAGCTCATTACTTTTTTAGCCGATAAGCCAGCCTCTGATTTACCGCAAACTCCTGCTCAGCAAACTGACTGGATCCTACAGCATTTCAGCCAGTGGCGCTGCTTAGTCATCCTAGATGCAGCAGAATCGGTTTTCGCAGCGGGGCAGTTGCCGAGACAATATCGTGCTGGCGGCGAAGGCTATCGAGATTTGTTGAGAGCAGTTTCAGGGCGGCCGCACCGGAGCTGCCTTCTCTGGGTTGGGCAAGAAAAAGCCACGCACTCCGGGGCGGCTATCGTCTCCCATCCGCTCACAGGTCTGAGCCTAGAGGAAGTCAAGTTGCTGCTGCAGTCTTCCGTCTCAGAAGCAACGGTGAGCGATTGGCAAACGCTACACCGTCGATATGAAGGCAATCCTCGCTATCTCCTGGCAGCGGCGGCCAGCTTAGAAACCCTATTCCAAGGCCAGCTAGCCCAGTTCTTGCAGCAGCCGCTAGAGCTAGATATTGCGATTAGCCAGTCACTCAAGCTCATTTTTCAGCGGCTATCGCCCGCCGAGCAGCAGGTGATGTACTGGTTGGCGATCGCCCACGACCCTTTAACCCTAGAAGAATTACAAAAAAGCTCAGTCAACCCGGTGAGAGAGCACGTCATCCTCGCCCTAATCGAGCGATCGCTGTGTGTTTCTGATACCGATGCGGCAGGTAAGGCGATACTCAAGCAAAGCCCACTCCTGCAGCTCTATTGCCTACAGCATTTTCGTCAGCAAGTTCAGACTGAATTTGATCAGTCTGACCCCTGCCTGCTCAACAGCCACGCCCTGCTGCAGGCCAAAGCTAAAGAAGCGATTCAGCAGAAGCAGCGTCATCAAATCCTGCTGCCGTTAGCTGAGCATGTGCGCCGGGCTTACCCCGATAAGCAGGCAATGGTTGCCAAGATTCAGCTGCTGCTCGATGCAGTTCGCACTTTACCACTGCGGCATGGCTATGGCGCGGGTAATTTAGTCAATCTTTGCCAGCAGCTCAACTTACCTGTCTCCGCTTTTACCTGGTCGCAGCTATCGCTGCGGCAGGCTGATTTTCAAAGAGCTAACCTGCATGGCCTAGATTTGTCGCACACAGCGCTAGCCGAAACGGTTTTTGCCAAACCTCTGGGTAAAAGTCCGGTGGCCGCTTTTCATCCCACCGAACCGTTGCTGGCAACCGGAGATGACGAAGGACGGCTAATTCTCTGGCAGCTTGACAGCGGTAAACCGCAGCAGATTTTATCCAACATGAGTGGGGCAGCGGTGCAAGACTTGGCCTTTAGTGCTGACGGCCTGTTTCTGGCGGAAGGAGCTGAAGACAATCTGCGCCTGTGGAATTTGCAACAGGAGCAGCCCTACATTTTTGAGCCGCATTTTCATGCTGTTTGCTGCTTAGCATTGAGTTTAGAAAACAATATGCTGGCCAGCGGCAGTGAAGATGGCTCTATCCGATTGTGGGATATTGGCTCAGCCGACTCTCTGGCGGTGCTCACAGAAACAGTAGAGCCGATTACGGCTTTAAGCTTTAGTCCTGATGGTCGCTGGCTGATGGGCTGCAGCGAAGCCCAAACGATTCACTGCTGGGACATTTACAATCAGACTGAAGACCAGTTTCGCAACGGCACCGACAGTCTACTCTGCACCGCCGCCTTTTTACCGGCTACGGCTTTAGACGCTGAGGCTAAAGCTGAAGCCTGGCTGCCGATCGCCGTAAGCTGGAGCGATCGCAACATTTTGCTCTGGCGGATCCATGAGAATCGTCCCTGGTGTCGCTTACCAGAGCGACTAGAAACGCCGCCGGCGGCGATCGCCCTCAGTGCAGATGGCAGATACTTGGCCTATAGCCAGCAGTCCCGACAGGTAACGCTCTGGTGCCTGGCTAACGAGACTCGGCTGCCGTCACCGACCCGGTTTGAGCAGCCAATTTCCTTTTTACGCTTTAGCCCAGACAGCCGCTTCTTGGCAATTGGTAGCGACTATCAGGTACAGCTTTGGGACTTAGAAAAGGCGCAGGTATGGCAAACCTGGCAGGGCAGCCGTCATCCGGTCAGCAGCTTCGCCGGTGACTTCAACCAAAATCTTTTAGTCAGTGGGCACCGGGACGCCTCGGTGCGAGTTTGGCAGGTCAATCTCTACTCTAATCACAGCCGCTGCCAGCAGGTCTTCAAGCATCAAAACTGGGTGCGAACTTTAGCCATTAGTCCCGATGGAGCTTGGCTGGCCAGCGGCAGTGATGACTGCTACGTACACCTGCGATCGACCGCTGTTGCTGACAGTATGCGCCTGCTCTCTGGTCATACCGACCCGGTGCGATCGCTCGCCTTTGACCCCACCAGTGAAATCCTCGCTAGCGCCGGACAAGATGGCACAATTCGCCTCTGGCAGGTCGAAACCGGCGCTCTAATTACCCAGCTTCTAGGGCATACCGCCACCGTCTATGCCCTGGCTTTTAGCGCTGATGGTCGCTGGCTAGCCAGCGGCGACGACCAGAGCATTCGACTCTGGGAAATTGCTACAGGGCGGTTTCAGTCAATCGAGCAGGCTCATAGTCGGCGGATTCATCGGCTGCAGCTAGATGCTGAGGGCGCCCAGCTTCTGAGCGGCAGCTTTGATGAGCAGGTTAAGCTCTGGCAGTTGCCAACTGCGACCTGCCTCCAGACCTGGCAGCAACCGCAGCACAAGGTAGGCGAAGTTTTGTTTTGCGCAGGCAATCTGCCCCGGGTGGTGAGTAGCTGCGATCGCACTCTCGCCTTTTGGTCTTTAGACCATGACCAGCCTCACTATACCCGTCAGGCCCACGAAATGCCTATTCAGCAGACCGCTCTCAGCGCCAACGGGCAGCATTTGCTCAGCCTCAGCACTGACGCCGAAATCGGCATCTGGGAAATCACTTCTGGCATTCGCTGGCGAGCCTTACATATCGATCGCCCCTATGAGCGCCTGAACATCCGTGATGCTGTTGGTCTAGAAGCTTTGGAAAAGCAAGTTTTGCAGCTTTTAGGAGCAGTTGAGCTGTAGCTAGCATCCAAGTCGTCAATTGCTAACCAGATAGCACAAAACTTTTTGTTTCAAGTTGGAGATTGCCCCTAGAATGAGGGACAAGCGTTCTTTTTTGTATCCAGTTTCTGCATCTGCTCAATGCATCTACTCGGTTTTGGATATCTAACTGTATAGCTTC
The DNA here is from genome assembly GCF_030405905.1 of Sphaerothrix gracilis Ecp01. Lineage (NCBI taxonomy): Bacteria > Bacillati > Cyanobacteriota > Cyanophyceae > Nodosilineales > Nodosilineaceae > Sphaerothrix > Sphaerothrix gracilis. The sequence goes on along the minus strand of NZ_JASATW010000021.1, from coordinate 39,304 downwards.
CCAGCTATCTGAAATAGATCCTTTTGTACACTTCTACCTTAGTCACATCGGATCTGCTCCGACCAGTCTCTTAGAGACTTCGTAGGCACCCCGTTCACCTGACTGATACGGCCATGAACTCCTTTGACTCATTCGACGGCTGGGTCGAAAACGCTAGCCTTTCAGAAAACTTTCTCTATCAGCATCTACGCCTTTGTCGTAGTCAAGAATCTGCCGACGCTGTCATTAATCGCTTTTCCAAGCTGTTTATTGAAGCGCTACACTACCCCGACTCAGAAGTTTGGCAGGTTCTAACTCGGCTAACGAATGAAGCGGAATCAGAGCGCCAGTTTAAGTACACGCTCAACCGCTGCTGCTATACCTTGATCAACTACTGGTATAGCCAGCCTCGCTGTCATAAAGCAATTCCTCGCCTGATTGAGCTGTTTGAAGAATTGCCGACTGATGACCCTGGCTTAGAAAGCAGCCGCCGCATTCGAGAACTGGTGTCTCGGTTTACTCAAACCGAGCAGTACGAATCTCTCAGACGTCTGCGACAGGTCTTTGTCGACTTAGCTCCCGAACTCGCCAAGGGTACCCAGCAGCAGCAGCCCGTCGGCACTCTACTACGGCACTATCCTTTTCTCTATGATCACAGTCTGCTGACGCGAGATAGCGACCATGAGCAAAAACGCAATATTCAAAACCTGAAGCAGCGGGCAGAGCAGACGCTAGGCGTCAATCTCGCTCGCTATAACAGCTATCGCCTAGGGCACTCTCGCAAAGCGATCGCCAATCCCACCCGCCTCAGCGAACCACAGCTCCATCAGGCGCTAGACCACTACACTGGCAAGTGCTATGAAGCCAAGTCTTATAAAGAGCTAGCCAGCTGGTTTACGACTTACAGCCGCTCGGTTAAAACTTTCCGCGACTTTAAAGAGGAGTTTGTCAACGACTATCTCATTGCTCCGATTACGGCTGAAGTCCCCAAGTATCGGAACAATCAGTTTAGCCGCACGCTGCGAGAATGGACCCGCTCGGCCCTAACCGATTTCGACGAACAGAAACTCAATAACTTTACGCTAGTCGAGCTGATTCGCAAGCTTCTCATCTTTTTGCTGCTGCATACCCGTCGCCGCCCGATCTTTGGCACCTTTAGACGTTTGCTCGAAGATATTGGCTACACTCTGACCACAGGGCTGTTCCTCCGAATTGTCTTGCTGTCTGCGGCGGCTCGCCCCGCTTTAGAACGCTGCTTTTCAGTCATGTTCAATTCTCACGAAAACCATCGGCGAGGCGATGTGCCCTGGTTAGTGGAGTCATTTGAACATGCCAATATCGCCTTAGTGACCAACTTTGGTGGCTTTGGATTTAGTACATAAGTCAATTTCTTGGCTTTTAGTACTTGGCTTTTAGTATCAGAGGCATCAGGGCGAGTAGATTGCTGGCCCTGCAGCTTGATCTTTTCAAGCAGCAACCCCCTAGCCGACCTAAATCTCTTGGGCAGCGACTCAATCTAGCTCAATTGTCGAGAGCACGTATTCCCCCTGGCTCAAAGCGCGGTTGGTTGAAATGTCGTAGACCAGTCCGGCTGACTGCGCTTGAGTATCCATTACGACGGGCAGTGCTTGCAGCTTGTTGAAGCAGAGGAGCTGATACAGCAGTTCTCCAGCCTGTACCTCAGTCCCCGGACGCACTCGGTTTTCAATCACACCGCCGGTAGTGGCATAGTACTTGGTTACCTGGCTCCGATGGGCTAGGGCCATGCAGGTTTCGCTGACATGGCTGACCTGTACTTCTGGCAAAAGTCCCTTACGCACCAAATAGTTTTGAATTCCCTTCAAGCCCCGCTCGACCGACTGGGGATTAAGCTGCATCCCAGTCCCTAGCTCCAGCGTCCAAGCCTCAATATCGCAGCGCAGCGATCGCCCTAGCTGCTCAAACACATTTTCTAGCGCCAGCCAAGGTTTGATAAAAGCTTCGTCAAAGGCATCCCCATCATACTCGTCTAGCAAAATGCCAAAGTCGAGGCCAAAGTAGCAGGCACTCTGATCGCGATCGCGAAAATAGTAAACATAGTCGAGGCCCTCATTGGTAGAACTGTGCAGATCAATAATATAGTCAGCTTGAAGGGCGAGAGCCTGTAGTCGGGTGCGGTATAGCTCATGGACAGGCACGCCCGCCGGAGAACTAATAGCAGCCAGCTCTTGGGCAAAAGCATTATGGATTTGCTGCCGATAAGCCGTCACGATTGTCTCAACTGGGCTTTCCCAGTGCGATCGGACAAACGCCTCAATATCGACCCCCGTTTTCTCATAGTCCCAGAAGATACGGTTATAGTCGCGCCCGTCATAGGGGTTGTAGCGGCCTGAGGCAAAATTGTGCGCCCGCTGATTGACGCCCATCGGATTGCACACAGGCACCAGGCAAATTTCACCGTGTAGGGCCGTATCCTCTAGCTGGCTCAGCCACTGAATCAGCTCATGAATCACCGCATTGCCCGCCAGCTCTGCCCCGTGCAGATTGGCCTGAATGTAAACCTGCTTGCCAGGGCGATCGCCAATGAAGCGGTAGGTTTGCAGCATCAGGCGATCGCCAGAAGCGAGCTGCATCAGGGGGAGGGCGGTAATTTTAGGCTGCATAGGAGTTGAGAGAGGTGAGAGTGAGGAAGATAAAATCGACTGCAGGCAGAGAAGAAGATAGAGGCGGTTAGGAAGAATTCGCTTCTTGCGTATACTTGAACCAGCCAAGCTTATGGAGATTAAACATGGAAGTCAAGGCGGCGGTGGCATTTGAGGCGGAACAGCCGCTCAGGATTGAGACGGTTCAGCTGGAAGGGCCTCAGGCTGGAGAAGTGCTCGTTGAAATTAAAGCCACTGGCATTTGCCACACGGATGCCTATACCCTGTCAGGGAAGGATCCAGAAGGACTGTTCCCAGCCGTTTTGGGGCATGAGGGTGCGGGCATCGTAGTTGAAGTAGGGCCGGAAGTCAAAAGTCTGAAACCAGGGGATCACGTCATTCCCCTATACACGCCAGAATGCCGTCAGTGCGAGTACTGCCTCAGTTTTAAAACCAATCTCTGTCAGGCCATTCGAGCGACTCAGGGCAGAGGACTGATGCCCGATGGCACCAGCCGCTTTTCCCAAAATGGTAAGCAGATCTATCACTACATGGGCACTTCGACTTTCGCCAACTATACGGTTGTGCCTGAGATTGCCCTGGCTAAGATTCGCCCAGACGCGCCCTTTGACAAGGTGTGCTATATCGGCTGCGGTGTGACAACGGGCATTGGCGCAGTCATCAACACGGCCAAAGTGGAGCCGGGAGCCAACGTGATCGTGTTTGGCCTAGGCGGCATTGGCCTCAACGTGATTCAGGGCTGCCGCCTGGTAGGCGCTAACCTGATTGTCGGAGTCGATATCAATCCGGCCCGCCGCCAGATGGCCGAGAAATTTGGCATGACTCATTTTGTTAATCCCAAAGAAGTGGAAGGCGATTTAGTTCCTTACTTGGTTGACTTAACTAAAGGCGGCGCTGATTACACATTTGAGTGCATTGGCAACGTCAACGTCATGCGACAGGCGCTCGAAAGCTGCCACAAAGGCTGGGGGGAGAGCATCATTATCGGCGTAGCTGAGGCTGGCGCCGAGATCAGTACCCGCCCGTTTCAGCTAGTGACGGGGCGGGTCTGGCGCGGCACAGCTTTTGGCGGTGCCAGAGGCCGCACAGATGTGCCCAAAATTGTGGACTGGTACATGGAGGGCAAAATCAATATCGACGATCTGATCACCCATACTCTGCCGCTTGAGCGCATCAATGAAGGCTTTGACCTGATGCACCGAGGCGAATCAATTCGCAGCGTTGTGCTGTTTGACTAACAGGCAAAGGAAAGCGGCAGCTTGCCTGTCAGCATCGGCTGCAGATTTTCTCCATAGGCCCGCTGAATGTTTTCTAAGGTCATGACTGCTTGAGGAGTGTCGTTGGCTAAAAGCTGACGGTTAAGCAGGATGAGACGGTCGTAGCGGTTGAGGGCATTGCCCCACTCGTGGCTGCACACCAACAGCGTTTTACCCTGGGCTTTGAGTTCGGTGAAGATTTGCAGCATGATGGCCTCTGTCTGCTTATCAATGCCCGTGAATGGCTCATCTAGCAAGAACAGATCGGCCTGCTGGGCCAAGGCCCGTGCTAGAAAAACCCGCTGCTGCTGCCCCCCTGAAAGTTGACCAATGGGGCGGGCAGCCAGGTCTAGCATCTCAACTCTGGCTAAAGCAGCTTCAACCCGCTGTTTGGCCTGTCGGCTTGGCGATCGCAGCCAGCCTGCACTCACAGCTTCGGCCATTAGCGCCACGTTCCAGGCAGTGATGGGGTAATGCCAGTCAATCTGCGATCGCTGGGGCACATAGGCTACCCGCTGCCGCTGTCGGCGTAGGGGAACGCCCCCCAATAGCACCTGGCCTCGATAGCGAATGAGCCCCAAAATGGCTTTGATCAGGGTACTTTTGCCTGCGCCGTTGGGGCCAATCAGCCCCGCCAGTTCACCCGGCCGCAGCGTCATAGAAACGCTCTCTAGGGCTGGGACGCCTCGGTAAACAACAGATAGCTCCTGAACCGCTAGCATTTTGCCTAAAAAATGATAATCATTCTCGCACTCTAGGGAAGAGTATAACAAAGATTTTTGGTCTAGCCCTGATGAGTTCGTATTACTTCAGAATTATGCCTGCCTCGGCTTAAGGTTGCCCGGTTGCAGCTTTGATTTAAGCAGCCAATAGAGCAAAAGCCCCACAGCTTTCAACAAACTGCAGGGCTTCAGCGTTATTTCACCAGATGAATGGCGTTTAGCAACGGTCTTTAGCCTTCGCCGCCCTCGCCACCTTCGCCGCCTTCTGCCGGAACTTCTTCTGCTGGAACTTCTTCGCCTTCTGCCGGGGTTACTTCTTCAGTCGCTTCCCCTTCAGTCGGCTCAACTTCCTCGGTTTCAGCCGGCCCGCAAGCCGCCAGAGTCGTCGTTAAGCCAAGAGCCAAAAATAATCCAATGGGCTTTAATTTCATGGTTTTATCTCCTCAACCAGTTTCAATCAGCAATCGTTAACCTGAAAGGAACCATCACTGTTTTGTCAATCATCAACTATACGGCAATTTTTCCTATTTGCCTATTTATAAGTTAAACTTAACCCCTTTCTCAGCCAGATCTTAGAAATGTTTGCCTATCAACCGTCAAGTCCAACTGAACAGAGAGCGGCGCGATCGCAGCGTGGCTGTTTATGCGGCAGCGAATGGCTCCGACGGCTAAGCTTTAAATTGTTTTTGAGCTTTACTTCCCAGCTAGCATGATTTTTAGGATTCCGGATATTCTCAGCGCTGACGAACTACAGCAGATTCAGGCCCAGCTCGTCGAAGCAGAATTTGTAGACGGTAAGCTGACCGCCGGATGGTACGCCAAACAGGTGAAGCATAATCAGCAGGTGCGCTCAGAGCAGGCCAAAGACTTAAAAGAGCAGACTCGGGCAGCGCTGAATCGCCATCCCCTCTTTCAGGCAGCGGTGCGCCCCAAACGAATTCACACCCTGCTTTTTAGCCGCTATGAAGTTGGTATGTCCTATGGTCGCCATGCTGACAATGCCCTGATGGGCCAATGGCGATCGGACGTTTCTTTTACGCTGTTTTTAAGTCCGCCAGCGGCCTATGAAGGTGGAGAACTGGCGATCGAAGGGGCCGATGATGAGCAGTCATATAAGCTGCCTGCCGGTAGCGCCCTTTTTTACCCAGCCTCAACCCTGCACCGCGTAGACCCGGTAACACAGGGAACGCGGCTGGTGGCAGTGGGCTGGGTGCAGAGCCTGGTGCGCGATCCGGCCAAGCGAGAGCTGCTGTTTGACTTAGATACGGTGCGGCGATCGCTGTTTGCTCGTGAGGGGAAAAGTGATGAGTTCGACCTGCTTTCTAAAAGCGTTGCCAATCTGCTGCGCCGCTGGGTTGAGTAGCTGCGATCGCGGCGTCAAAGCTGTCAGTTCGCCAATTCGGTTTTCCCTGGGTATGCTGGAAGCGATCTGTTTATATTTCCAGTCACAATCGGCAGCGTATGGCGATTTCTTCTGCATCTGGGCGCAAACGCAAAAAAGCCAAGTCGTCTCCCCCCGCTGAAGCCTCTACGCTCAGTGCCAAAGAGCTGCGGGCGCAGCAGCGACAGGCTAAGAAAGCTCGCGATGCGCTGATTGCCTATACGGTTGCGGCCTTTGCCGCCTGTGCTTTTGTCGGGCTGATTATTAGCCTGATTGTGGATCCCGTACTCGGTATAGGGGCTGGCTTTGGCCTGCTGTGCCTCAGCCTTTCCTTCCGCTATCCGCGGCTGGCCGTCTATGCTTTTGTCGCCTACATCCCCTTTTCGGGAACGGTGACGTACTCTTTAGGCGGCAGCTCGATTCTACAGCTCGCCAAGGATGCTTTTTATATTCCGGCGGCGATCGCGGTGCTGCAGTTCTGTCGGCGCAAAGGCGTACCTTTTCTTATTCCCAAGTCTCTCAGCGTAGCGCTGACGCTGTTACTCGTACTGACAACCATGACGCTGCTGTTCGTTAACGTGCCCCAGCAGTTCAGCGGCGGCGATCAGGCCATTCTAATCGGCATCTTGGGGCTGAAGACCCTAATTGGCTATTTATTTGTCATTCCCTGCATTTACTATCTGCTGCGCAACCGGGAAGATCTCTACTTCATCTTGCGATTGCAGGTCGTCTTGATCTTGGTGGCCTGTTCCTTGGGCCTAGTGCAGTATTTCATGCTCAAAACCGGCATCTGTGTGGGGACCCAGGGGTCAGGAGCTGATTTATTTAAGGCTTCTTTGGAAGCTCGCTGCTTTGTAGGCGGATCCCTACTCTATACCCCCTCCCAGGGACAAATTCGCTTGCCGGGCACCTTCGTAGCTCCCTGGCAGTGGGGCTGGTTTCTGATTTCGGCAGCGTTCTTCAGCTTTGGGACGGCCTTTAGCGATCGCTCACCCCTCTGGCGCACCGTTGGCCTAGTCTCAATGGTGGCCGTCTTCATCATGGCGGTTTTATCAGGTCAGCGGATCGCGCTGATGCTGGTTCCTACCACCGTGGTGATTCTGGCGTTTTTAACCGGACAGGTCGCCAACTTGAAACGCTTCGTGCCGGTTGGTATTGTCCTAGCCTTCATCCTGGTTTTTTTGGCAGTCCGGAACCCTGAAGTCCTGCAGGCACGAATAGAAAGCTTCCAGAGCCGTTGGAATGCCTCTCCGCCTCATCTGTTCATTCAGCAGCAGTTTGAGTGGGCAATGAAAGAACAAGAGGGCATTCTAGGCAGGGGAGTCGGGCGCGCCACCAATGCTGCCCGGATTTTTGGTGATGTAGAACTCATTGAAACCTATCATCCTAAAGTTTTCTTTGAGATTGGCTGGCTGGGCCTGTTTGCCCTGCTAGCGCTCTACACGGTCCTGACGGTTGCCACCTTTAGAGCCTATCGCTCAACGAAGGATAAAAACCTCAGGGGCTATGCCGCTTCTATGTGGGTCTTCGTCCTATTCATCAGCTATTTCCCCTACTACTATCCGCTAGATGTAGACCCGGTGAACGTTTACTACTGGCTAGCCGCGGGGATTGCTCTGAAAATTCCTGAAATTGACCAGCGCGAGCGACTGCAAGAGAGTCTCAAGGATCCAAATCGCAGCGGCAAAGCAGCCAAAAAACTCAAGTCCAAAAAGATGGCGGACTTTACTTAACCTGGCAAGGAGATTGCATTGTGACCAGCCCCCTGATTTCGGTAATTGTGCCTACTTACGGGCGAGAAGCGGTTCTCTGCTCCACGCTTAACAACGTACTCCAGCAGCAGTATGTGGCCTATGAAGTGATCGTAGTTGACCAGACGCGTCACCACGAACCGGAGACAGAGGCGCTGCTAACAGAACTAGCAGCAGCGGGCAAGATTCAGCTTTATCAGGTTAAATGGGCTAGCTTACCGGCAGCGCGTAACTATGCCCTAGAGCGGGCTGCAGGAGAGGTCATTCTGTTTATTGACGATGATGTAGAACTGCCACCGGGTTATCTACAGGCCCACGCCCAGGTTTACGCCGCTCGACCTGACGTGGGCGCGGTAGCGGGCCGAGTTTTTGATCGGATGAAGCTAGCGGATGCCCGCCCCGATTTACAAATCGAAGACCTGCCGCCTCAGGCGATGGATCCAGGGATTGCCTGGTACTACATTGATCTAGTCCATACGGTTAAACCGCAGCAGGTTCTGACGGCGCGGGGCTGCAACATGTCGTTTCGGCGAGTGCTATTTGAGCGCCATCAGCTCCGCTTTGATGAGCGTTTTCGCGGCAGTGCCGTACGGGAGGAGTCTGACTTCTGCCTGCGCATTCGCAGAACCGGCTATAAAATTTGGTATGCTCCAGACGCCCATCTGGTTCACTTAGGCGAAGAAACGGGCGGCTGTCATGACATCAGTACGCGATCGCTAGCCTACCAGCTCACTTTTTATCACAACCACTTCTTAATGGCGCTGAAAAACCTAACGCCGCTGCAGGTGCTTCACCTAGCTGCTAGGCTGTTTGACTGCCACGTTTTAGGCAATCCTCCCTGCAATAAGAGCGGTTCACCGATCAAAGTTATCAGCCGCCTTGGGTTTTACAGCTTAGGATTTCTAGATGCTGTGGGCACGCTACTAAAGACCCGCCACCGAGAGCGTGTCTATACTCAGCCCCATCCCATGCCCACAGAGCAACCGCCTCAAGCTCCCAAAGAGCTGGTTTGACCCTGTGATGCCGCTAGTCTATGCGTGAATCTATGAGAATTCTGGTTGCTAGCCACACCTATATTGTCGATCTCAACTGCGAAAAGTTGAGGGCGCTGGCGGCGCTCTCTCCCACGGTAGAAGTTACCGTAATCGTGCCGCGTCGCTGGCGACCGGGCGGCGTCCAAAATCGCCTGATTGAACCCCAGCCTCAGCAAGAAGGGCGCTTTCGCATTGTGCCTGTCTCTAACTTCAGCGAAAACAATCAAGGTTTACTCTGCTTTGGCCTAGAGCTAATCACGCTGCTGCGGCAGTTTAAACCGCAGATTATTCAGGTAGAGCAAGGATCTAAGGCGATCGCCTACGCCCAGATGATCAGCTTAAACAGGCTGCTGGGTCTCCAAGCCAAAAATGTCTTTTTTACCTGGTGGAATCTGCCCTATGAGCTGAAGTTTCCGGTATCGCTGCTGGAACGCTACACCCTGCGGCAGACCGACGGCGTGATCGTAGGCAATCAGGACGGGGCGGATATTCTGCGGCAGCGCGGCTACGATGGTCCGATGCAGGTGATGCCGCAGCTCGGCGTAGATCAGCAGCTATTTCAGCCCCAGCCGCAGCCAGAATTAGCTCAGTCCCTGGGGATTGACCCAGAGGAGTTTGTAATTGGCTTTGTCGGGCGCTTTGTCACCGAAAAGGGCTTACTGACTCTGCTACAGGCGGTCACAATGCTGGGCGATCGCCCCTGGAAGCTGCTGCTGCTGGGACGGGGACCGCTGCAGGAAACGCTGCAGGAAAAGGCAGAACAGGCGGGTATTGGCGATCGCCTAATTTGGCTTGAGAGTGTTCCCCATGACGCAGTGCCTCACTACATCAACCTGATGCAGACGTTAGTGCTGCCCTCTGAAACCACCTACCAGTTTAAAACCCTGACAGCCGCAGGCTGGAAAGAGCAGTTTGGTCACGTCCTGATCGAGGCGATGGCCTGCCGGGTACCTGTCATTGGCTCAGATTCTGGCGAAATTCCCCACGTGATTGGTGAGGCGGGGCTTATTTTCCCTGAAGGGAAAGCAGCAGCCTTGGCAGACTGCCTGCAAAAGCTGATAGACCAGCCGCAGGTGCGAACAGATCTAGCCCAGCGCGGCCACGAACGCGCCCTCACCCACTACACTAACCGCGCTTTGGCCCAACAGCAGCTCGCCTTCTATCAGTCCCTAGGCGCATCCTGAATGCCGCCGCACTTCCGCTCCCCGGAGTTGCCGGACTGTGCGCCCGTAACGGCCTCCCACAATCACTGACAAACCTATTCACAAATCACAAACTAGAGAGAAAACGCGATGAAACAGCCCTTACGGGTTCTGCAGATTGTGCCGTCTATCTCGCTGGTCTATGGCGGGCCGAGTCAGATGGTGCGGGGCCTCTCTGCCGCCCTGGCAGCGGCTGGCGTGGAAGTCACGGTTCTGACAACTGATGCCAACGGTGACGTGGACGAGCCGCCTCTAGAGGTTCCCCTTAATCGGCCAGTCGATGAAGCGGGCTATCAGGTCTGGTATTTTCGCTGCTCTCCATTCCGCCGCTACAAATTTTCGCTGGGGCTGTTGCAGTGGTTAGCCCGACACGCCCAAGAGTATGACATCGCCCATATTCACGCGCTGTTTTCTCCCATCAGCAGCGCAGCGGCCACCGTCGCCCGCTGGCAGGGACTGCCCTACATTTTGCGCCCCCTCGGCACTCTCGATCCGGCTGATTTGCGCAAAAAGCGACAGCTCAAACAGATCTATGCAGCCGCCATTGAAAAAGCTAACCTGGCGGGCGCTACGGCGCTGCACTTTACCAGCCTGCAAGAGGCCGCTGTTTCAGAACGATTTGGCACCGTAACCGCCAACCTGATCTTGCCTTTGGGGGTCAATCCGCCTGCCCCCTCCCCCATCAGCCGGGCTGAAATCTGCGATCGCTACGGCATTTCGGCCACAACGCCAGTTTTGCTCTACATGTCGCGCATTGATCCCAAAAAGGGACTGGATTTACTCCTACCGGCGCTAGAAACTCTAGCGCAGACAGGCAGTAAATTTCACTTTGTGCTCAGCGGCGCTAATCCCCAAGATCGAGGCTATGAGCAGCAGATCCAGCAGCAAATCCAGGCATCTGTGCTGGCAGAGCGCACGACCCTCACTGGCTTTGTTTCCGGCAAAGAAAAAGAGGCTCTGCTGGCAGCGGCTGACTGCTTTGTGCTGCCGTCCTACTACGAGAACTTTGGCATTGCCGTGGCCGAAGCCATGATTGCCGGTAAGCCCGTCGTGATTTCTGATCAGGTACATATTTGGTCAGACATTGCTCAAAGCGAGTCAGGCTGGGTAGTGCCCTGTGAACTCGCTGCTTTAACGGAGGCTCTGCAACAGGCGCTCCAGGATCCGGCTCAGCGTCAGCAAAAAGGCCAAAATGCCCGTCAGTATGCTCAGGAAAACTATAGCTGGCCCGCGATCGCCCAGCAGATGATCGCCGCCTATCAGCAGCTTTTAAGCATTCCATAGCTCTGGCTCAGCTTTTGTGAAACTGGCTTATTTCAGGGACAATTTGATACGTAAAGTAATTTTATTTAACAGAAACGTCAAAAGAGATAAAACTCATTTAACATTCTTTTTAGGATTGTAAACAGTTAGTGGGTCGGGGCTGTTGATCCGCACCTGCTTGTAGAGGATCTCTGTATCTCTAAAAGCGACAACTCTATAGCCTTTCACCGTGTGCTGAGGCAGTCGCTTTGAGACAGGCGGCGGCTTTTGCTGATATTTGGCTTTCGCTATGGCCCTCTTTGATTCGTCGGCTGACCTACCTGTGCTGGCCGATGTCGTTAACTATCATCCTTTAACGGTTGCTCCTGAGACACCGCTGCCTCACGTCTTGCCGCTGATTTACCGGGCTGACTTACTCTGCTTGCTAACCTGTGGCATCACAGCGCCCTTGCCGCCGTCATCTACCCAGCCTGAGCAACCGGAGGAGTCTGAAAACAACTGCGTTGTTGTCGTTGAGCAAGCCGCTGTCGTGGGCATCTTAACGTCGCAGGATTTAGTCCATTTAGGGGCGATGCAGGTTGACCTAGAACGACTGCAAGTAGGCCAGGTCATGACGCGATCGCCTATCACCTTAATTCTTACGGCAGAGCAGACTCTATTTCAGGCGCTGCTGCTGCTCAAGCAGTACCGGATTCATCACCTGCCGGTGTTAAACCAGGCGGGTCGGCTGATCGGTATGGTCACGGCGGCTAGCATTCATCAGGCTTTGCAGGGCAACTATTTTTTACGGTGTCGCCAGGTGGCTGATGCTATGACCACCCGCCTGATTCAGGTGGCCCCAGCCGCGTCATTGCTGAGGGTGGCTCAGCAGATGGATCGTCATCAAGTAAGCTGCGTCGTCATTACGCCAAAATCTCAAATCGCTGACAAGCAACAGCCGCTGGGATTGATCACGGCGGGAGATGTAGTCCAGTGCTTGCGTCTGGGCTGCAGCCTGACTAAAACCCAGGCGCAAACCCTCATGAGCAGCCCGCCCTTTTGGATTACACCTGCCACTTCGCTGTGGTCAGCGCATCAACAAATGCAGCAGCGGCACATCCATCAGCTTTTGGTCTGTGATGAGAAAGGCTATTGGCTGGGCATGGTAACCCAGACTGATGTTCTACAGTCTATGAATCCCGATCAGCTGCTGAATATTATTCAGGATTTGCAGCAGACAGTAGAAGCGCAAACTGCAGCGCTGCAAACCATGAGAGCCGATTTACAGGGGCAGCTAGCTCAGCCACGGGGGCTTAGAGAGCGGCTGCAACCATCCAAAACTTCTTTGGCAAAAGATATGACCGAGCGTCAACAGGCTGAGCAGGCTCTACGTCAGAGTGAGGAGCGCTGGCAGCTCATGCTACAGGGTAATCAGGAGGATATTCGGGACAATGAAGAACGCTATCGTCAGCTCGCGGAGAAACTGCAGCTAATTACGACCAATGCCCCTGTCTACATCTATGAGCTAGATCGCGATGGCTGCATTACCTTTGCCAACCATATCTATCCAGGTTTGACCCTTGATCAAGTATTGGGGACGCGGCTGAGCGACTGGTTTTCTCAGCCCCAGCAGCAGATGATTGAGCAAACGCTGGCGCGGGTGTTTGAGAGGCAGCAGACTGAGGCGATCGCCTATGAGGTTCCTGATCCGCAAGGCCAGCTGCGGGCCTACGAAGCTCGAATTGCGCCGATTCTAGTCAACGGGGTCGCTGCCAGCGCTGTCCTCATTGCTAATGATATTACCGAGCGCAAACAGGCTGAGGCCAAGCTGAAGGAACAGGCCGCCCTGATTGATATTGCTACAGATGCCATCCTGGTGCGCAATCTCGATGACGAAGTGATCTTTTGGAGTCAGGGCGCTGAGCGAATCTATGGTTGGTCAGCGTCGGCAGCGCTGGGGAAAAAGCTCAGTCACCTGCTTAACCAGAAACTCTCACCTGAGCTACACACGGCTTGGAAAACTGTGTTAGCCAGAGGAGAGTGGCAGGGAGAATTACAAAAATGCACTCAGTCCGGCACCATGTTGACAATTGAGAGTCGCTGGACGCTGGTGCGAGATCAGCAAGGCCAACCTCAGTCAATCCTGTCGGTGGATACAGACATCACCGAAAGACGGCAGTTAGAGGGACAGTTTTTTAGAGCACAGCGGTTAGAAAGCTTGGGGACACTGGCGGGCGGCATTGCTCATGATCTCAACAACCTGATGACGCCAATTTTAGGAATTTCCCATCTGCTCTCTATCTTGCTGAAAGGCACAGATCAGAAGACTCAGGAACTCTTAGACATTCAACTGGCCAGCGTGCGGCGAGGAACAGCTTTAGTAAAGCAGATTCTGGCCTTTGCCCGGGGGGCCGAGGGCAAGCGTACGGTGCTGCAGCTACGGCACGTGCTCAACGAGGTGAGAACCTTTACGGCCAAGACGTTTCCTAAATCCATTTCGATTGAGGCTGATTTAGCCAAAGACCTCTGGACAATTCAGGGCGATGCCACCCATCTGCATCAGGTATTGATGAATCTCTGCGTCAACGCGAGAGATGCGATGCCTGAAGGCGGCAGTCTGACGCTGCTGGCAGAAAATCTTTGGTTTGACGAAGCTCAGGCCCAGCAGCTGCTAGATGCCCAACCGGGGCCTTACGTTGTGGTGACGGTAGCCGATACAGGTATGGGAATAGCTCCAGAGATAGTCGATCGCATTTTTGATCCGTTCTTCACCACCAAGGCTGCTGGCACGGGGACTGGGCTGGGCTTATCAACCACGGTGGGCATTGTTAAAAGCCACAACGGGTTTATTACCGTTTCTAGCCAGGTGGGTCAGGGGACTGAGTTCAAAGTCTATCTGCCGGCGATCGCCACCCAGCCGACGCCAACGCCGATGGCATCGGCGCACCTGCCAAAGGGCAATGGCGAAAAAGTTTTGGTCGTTGATGATGAAACAGCCATTTGCCGCGTCACTCAATCAATGCTGGAAACCCATAACTACCGGGTTCTAACCGCCACAACAGGTCAAGAGGCGATCGCTCTGTATCAGCAGCAGCAGGCTGAAATCAGCGCTGTTTTAGTTGACCTGATGATGCCAGTGCTAGACGGAGTCTCTACAATCCGGACTTTGCAAACAATTGATCCACAGGTCAAAATTATTGCGCTTAGCGGCTTAGAAGCGAACCTGGTCAAACTGAAGACAGCAGGCCCCTCGGTACAGGCTGTGCTGCATAAACCCTACAGCCTTGACGATTTGCTACCGGCACTGCACCAAGTCCTCAACAGTACTGCTGCCGCCAACACCTCCAGTCCGTAGGCAGACTCAATGACTGGTAGAGCGCATTAGCGGCAGCGCAATTTGTCAAAGGTGTTTGGTACTAGCCCTGATGCCAATAGCGAGCAATCGATAAGAACCTGGTTAAGATATTTGCACTTACCTGCCCAGCAGTTTAGCCCAGAGCCTGATCAATAGCCTGACGCAAATTGGCATCATCGGGAGCCACCTGCGGCTCAAAACGAGCCACGACTTCCCCAGATCGCCCCACCAAAAACTTGCCAAAATTCCAGGCAATGTCAGGGCCATCCCCAACTAAAAACTGATACAGCGGGCTGCGATCGGGGCCGTTGACGTTTTGTTTTTCCAACAGCGGAAAGTCAACATCATACTTAGTTTGGGTGAAACTTTTGATTTCCTCAGGGCTACCGGGTTCCTGGCTGCCAAACTGATTGCAGGGCACACCGACAATTTCAAAACCGCGATCGCTAAACTCGTCTTTGAGTTCAACTAGACCCTTGTATTGAGGCGTCAAACCACATTTGCTGGCGACGTTGACAAAGAGAACAACCTTGTTGTCTATGACATCTGGTGAGAGCGGCTTGCCCTCTAGGGTGGTGAGATGGCCGGGTAAAGACATAATTAGCTTAATTTAGAACAACAGCTTTCATTATCCATGAAGGCGGTCAGCACACAGCCGTCTTTTTGCCCGTTGAATAACGACATGACTGACACGAGGACTCATGGCTTGAGGCTGCGCGGATCGAGAGCATCTCGTAGGCCATCTCCTAAGAGATTAAAGGATAAAACTGTGAGCACGATCAGAGCGGCAGGTGGCCATACCATCCAGGGCTGTAGCAGCAGGATGGAAGCGTTCGTTGCAGAAGAAAGCATGTTGCCCCAGGAGGGATCAGGCTCCTGAATACCCAGGCCAATCAGACTCAGAACAGCTTCGGCAATGATGAAGCTAGGAACGGCCAGGGTGGCTGAGATAATCACATAGGTGGAAGTCTGAGGCAGAATGTGGCGGGTCACAATGTGGAGCGATCGCCCCCCCATTGCCTGCGATGCCTGCACAAACTCTTGCTCTTTAATCGACAGTACCTGACCGCGAATGACCCGCGCCAGCCCGGCCCAGCTCACAAATGAAGTAATCAAAATAATCAGTAAAAACCGCTGGGCGCTGGTCAAGGAGGGGGGCAAAACAGCAGCTAAGGCCACCAGTAAGTAAATGCTGGGGATTGTCATCAGCACTTCTACCAGGCGCATCAGCACTGCGTCTAACGGCCCGCCAAAGTAGCCGGAGATACCGCCGACTAAAAGCCCTAGCGGAAAAGATATCGCAATCCCCACGAGGCCGATTGTCAAGCTAATTCGACCACCGTGAATCAGGCGGCTGAGCTGGTCGCGGGCCTGCTCGTCCGTACCGAGCACATTGATGCGGGCGGGACCAATGGCGCCAAACAGATGGCGATCGCTGCCAATGCCGGGCAGCAGCGTCACATCTTCAAACTGGGGCTGACTGAGGGAAAAGCGGGTAGGCAGCGGTAGCTGCAGACGCAGCAAACGATATTCATCACCGCTGACAAACAGGCGCAGGGGGCAGGGCTGACTAAAGTCTACGGTAATCTCGCGATCGCCCGTTTCTAGCTGCACCGGGCCTTGCTCAGTCGGATAGACGTGGGGGCCAAGCCACCGCCCGGTTTCCTGATTGCGCCAGTAGACCTCCGTGGGCGGCAGCAATGAACCGCTGGCCTGAGTTGAGTAGGGGCTGTAGGGCGCAAAGAAATCTGCGCCTATGACCACGAGGTAAAACAGCAGGAGAACGAAGGCTCCAAAGCGAGCCAGTTTATTGCGTTTAAGCTTTTGCCACCAGGCCATGAAGGTTGACTCGGTTAAAGGGTGCTTTCAGTGTACTAAACAGAGGTGGTGTCTTCTTCCGCCAGCGCCTGAGCGATCGCAGGCTGCAGGGTGGGCTGATTGACATTGGGATCTTGGGCCTGCTGGGCCAGGGGATTACAAAAAAACTGGCCGGTTTGGGGAGGGAGACTAGGATCCAGCAAAATCTCGGCTAGGCTGCGCCCAAAGCCCGTCAGCGGAATCGCCAAAATTACTCCTAGTAAACCACCGACTCTAGCACCCAGCAGCAGCGCTGAAAAAATAATTACAGGACTTAAGCCGGTCAAGTTCCCCATAATTCGAGGAGCTACAAGATTGTCTTTGATCTGCTGCAGGGCGATCGCCACGGCTACGACCTGCAGTCCTTTCCACAAGTTCAGCGAAACCACAATCAGGGTGACGATGGTAATGCCAATTGTGGCCCCCACAAACGGCAGAATTTCCAGCGTGCCGATAAAGACGGCAAACAATAAGAAAAAGGGCACTCGCAACAGCCAAAAGCCAAAGGCTAGACCAATGGCCATAAATAGCCCTAGCAAAAGCTGGCCTGAGACAAATCGCTGCAGGTTGCTGCGCAGAGACTGAGTCAAGCGGCGGCGTACCTCCGGGGCCAGAAACGTCGTCAGTCCTCGCCACACCCGCTCCCCGTCCAGCAGCATGTAGAAAGACAGCACCAAAATCAAAATCAGGTCTAAAAAGCCATTGAAGGTGCCCAGCACAATATTGATACCGCCAGAGGCGATCGCCTGAGCCGGGCGTTTAAGCTGCGACAGAATTTGCTGCTCAACCAGCGGCACATCGAAAGGCAGTCCCCGCAGTTCACTCCAAACCTGAAACTCGTGGAGCTGCTGCCGGGCCGAGTCCAGCAGGTTAGGAAAATTATTGCTCAGCAGGCGGCCCTGCTCTATGATAGGCGGCAAAATAGTTAGACCCGCCAGCGCTACCGTGATTCCGGCCAGCCCGTAAACCAAAGCCGCCGCAATGCCTCTAGAGCAAAACTTTTCTAACTTCTCAACCGGATAGTTAAGCAAGAAGGCAATCAGTCCGGCAGCTACTAGAATACTCAAAATTTCGCTGACAAAGCTGAGGGCATCTAGCGTTAGAGAACCTGTCACCACCAGAAGCAGCCAAGTCAGCAGCAGCCGCTGTAGCGGCGAAAAAAATCGCTCCATCACTCTCGCAAAGACTACGGAGAAGTCACCATAGCTTCATTCTCAACTACAAAAACGTTTGAGTACAGATTAGCAATAATCTGCTTGCCTTCCTGGGTCAAAGAGAGATAGCGCAAGCCATCCTGAATGTAGGGATGCACAACGTTCCAATAAAACTTGGGATAGTTGCGCCGTAGGTCGCCCGGATCGCGGTATTTCAAATACTTGTTCTGCCCGGTTTCCTCAAACTCGTAGAAGAGGGCGCTGATTTTTCTCAGGTAGCGCGGATCGCTGAGCTGCCCAATCAGGTCGGCGGCTCGCAGCAGTCCCGGATAGTTTTCCGTATCCTGGTGATCCTCTTCCTTGGGCACCGGAAAACGGGTCAGCTCAATGTTGTACTTGATGATTTCAGCGTCGATGATGCTGTTGTTACCGAAGCGCTCCTCGACAAACAGCTTGCCCCGATCCACGTGATAGGGGGTCAAAGAAGCATCTGACGACCCTGGCTCTAGCTGCACTACCTCACCGTCTTTGCCCGTGGCGTAAATGCCTTCGCGATCGCGGTCGTCGCGGCAAACGCCTTTGACGTAGCCAATATCGTGACAAACCAGAGAAATAATGAAGTGCAGCCAGTTTTCGCAGGTGACACCCCCCTCGCGAATATGCTTACCTCGCAGAATTTCCTGTCCGACTAGGGCCACTAAAATTGTGTGCTCAACGTTGTGGTAGAGGGCATCGCTATTGGCAATATTCTCCAGAGCCATACTGCCCGCCCAGGCAATAATGTCCTCATAGTTGGGCTTGAGGCCGCCATAGGTGCGATGGTACCCCGTTCTTAGCTTCTCAACAAAGTCGGCAATTAGGATTTCAGTCGCGTTAAACATGCTCGGACGCTCGTTATTCGGGTGTGGGAGGATGGCTACTGATTTTGACCAGCAAAACAATGAACCTGTCTATCTATTTGAGCAAGAAGAAACCTTTTTGGGTGTGATTGCGGTCAATCTTTTTAGAAAAAGTGAGCAGAAAAAGTCATACTCGCCCTAGTTAGATTCAGACATAGCCCTTCATCTGGGTCAAGCCTTTGAACAGGTCAAGCTGATATGCGTCATAATGGAATTCAACATTTGTTAACATTTCGTTGCCAGTTTTCTCAGGATTGCTGTGACCTACCCAAGCTACTCCGAGGCCGATGAAGTTGCGACCGAATCGTCTTTGTCGCGCGCCGCGCCGCGCGGCTGGTTCAGTGGTGGACGTGGCCTGTTAATCGGCCTCGGTCTTGGTTTGGCGATCGCTTTTCTGGGCAATCGCTTTCTCCTTGGGCGGACTCAGACAGACTCTGTCACTCCACCCCCCACTGCAGGTCAGAGCGTTGCCGTAGAAACAGCTCAAACTGCTGCAATTCGACGCACTCTAGAGACGACAGGTACGGTTGAAGCTTACGACCTGCTGCAGGTAACGCCCCAGGTTAGTGGTCTGCAAATCCAGCAGGTTTTAGTCCGCGAGGGCGATCGCGTTAACGCAGGTCAGCCCCTAGCCGTTTTGGACGATGCCACTCTACAGGCCCAAATCCGCCAGGCAGCCGCTCAAATTACCGCAGCCAAAGCTCAGGTCACCCAGCAGCAAGCCGCCCTGGCGCAGGCGCAGGCTAACCAAGCCGAGGCTCAGCAAAAACTACAGCGCTATGAAAGCCTGGCTGAACGGGGTGCCATCAGTCAGGAGGAACTGGAGACAAGAGCGACCCAAGCCATTACCACTTCAGAGTCTGTGCAGGTGGCTAGGGCTAACATTGACAGCGCCGAGGCCAATGTCCGCAGCCAGCAGGCTGATCTAGAGCGCCTCCAAACCCAATTAGCTCAAACCGTTGTTCGCAGCCCTGCGGCTGGCACCATTGCCGAAAGATCCGCCACCGTGGGGGATGTCTCCTCGACGGGCAGCCCCCTGTTTACGCTCATTCAGGCCGATCAGCTAGAGTTAGCGGCTGAAGTGCCTCAGACGCAACTGGCTCAAATTTCTCTCGGTGCTCCCGTCACGATTACCTCTGATAGCGACGAGCGGATTCAGATCACTGGCAGCGTCCGCGAAATCAATCCCCTCGTTGATCCCGAAAGCCGCACCGCCATTGTCAACATCAGCCTGCCCGCCAGCGACCTGCTGCGTCCCGGCATGTTTCTCAACGCCGCCATTGTTACTGACACGGCCCAGGGTTTGACTGTCCCTGCCGCCGCCGTCCTGCCGCAAACCGACGGCCAGTATCGGGTTTTCGTGGTTCAAACTGACGGTACAGCTACGGCCAAGACGGTTGAGATTGGCGATCGCCTCCCTGCTACTGACAATCAGCCTGCCCGCATCGAAATTTTAGACGGCTTGGAAAGCGGCGATCGCGTCGTCACCAGCGGTGCTGGATATTTGCAAGACGGTGATTTAGTTGAGGTAGTACCAGCACTATGAATCTCTCCGGCTGGTCTATCCGCAATCCTATTCCCACGATTGTCCTTTTTCTGGTGCTGACAATCGCTGGTTTAGTCAGCTTTGGTCAACTGGGGGTTGACGCTAACCCCAACATTGACATTCCAGCGGTGCGAGTGACGGTGACGCAGCGAGGCGCGGGGCCAGAGGAACTGGAAACCCAGGTCACTAAGAAGGTAGAAGACGCCGTCGCCGGACTGGGCAATATTGAGGACATCAATTCCACCGTTAACGATGGCAGTTCGACAACGGTGGTGAGCTTTGTGCTGGGCACTGATATTGATCGCGCCACTAACGATGTCCGCGACGCGATCGCCCGCATTCGTCAAGACCTGCCCCAGGATGCGCAAGAGCCGAACGTGCGGCGACTGGAGTTTGAAGGCGGGCCAATTCTTAGCTATACGGTAAGTTCCTCCCAGCGATCGGTGGAGGAGCTGAGCGAACTGGTGGATCGGCAGATCAGCCGCGCTTTACTGGCGGTGCCGGGGGTGGCTCAGGTAGAGCGCAGCGGCGGCGTAGATCGAGAAATTCGCGTCGATCTCAATCCCAGCCGTCTCAATGCTTTAGGCATTACCGCTACCCAGGTTAACGATCAGATTCGCGGCTTCAATATTGATCTGCCCGGTGGTCGCACAGATATTGCCGGACAGGAGCAGGGGGTGCGGACTCTGGGCAGTGCGGCCACGGTGGAGGCGATCGCGGAGTTTCCGGTTGTCCTGCCCGATGGCAACACAGTGCCACTAGAGAGCTTAGGTCGCGTTGAGGATGACTTTGCCGAGGTGCGGCAGTCGGCCTTTTTGAACAATCAGCCAACGGTGACGTTTTCGGTCTTTCGCAGCAGCGGCAGCGTTTTGGTATCGGTGGAAGAGGCGGTTACGGAAGCGATCGCTGAGCTAGACGAAACCCTGCCAGAGGACATTGGCTTTCAGCTCATCTTCACCCGCGCTACGGATATTCGCGATTCCTATCGGGCCTCTATTGATGCGCTGATACTGGGCTGTGTACTAGCGGTGGTAGTGGTCGGTATTTTTCTCAAAGACTGGCGAGCAACGCTGATTACCGCCTTGGCCCTGCCGCTCTCGATCATCCCCACGTTTTTGGTCATTCAGGCCCTAGGCTACACGCTCAACAGTATGTCGCTGCTGGCGCTGACGCTGGCCGTGGGCAACCTGGTTGACGACGCCATCGTCGAGATTGAAAACGTTGAGCGTCATATCCGCATGGGCAAGCGCCCCTATCGGGCGGCCCTAGACTCAACGGCTGAGGTCGGACTGGCGGTGATCACTACGACGGCCACTATCGTCGCCGTTTTTATTCCCGTCGCCTTTATGGGCGGAATTCCGGGACAGTTCTTTCAGCCCTTTGGGGTGACGGTGGCCGTCGCAACGATGTTTTCCACGCTGGTAGCGCGGCTGATGACGCCGATGATGGCGGCCTATCTGCTCAAGCCCAAACCGGTTCAGTCAGGCGTGGCACTTACTGATAAACATAATGAGGCCAATGGTCATAACAGCAATGGCAACGGTCACAGCAATGGCAACGGCAATGGCCACTCCGCTGTAGCCCTGCCGCCCCAAAAACCCGGACTCTATCCCTATCGTCGCCTGCTGGGGGCGGCGCTGCGTCACCGGCTGGTGACGTTAGCCTTGGCCCTACTCTTTTTTATTGGCAGCTTGATGCTGGTGCCGCTGCTGCCGACTAACCTGTTTACGGCTGGCGATACTGACCTGGTGACGGTCGCGGTGGAGCTGCCACCGGGGGCGACCCTGGCCGACACCCAAGCCGTGACCCGCCGCCTGTCCGAGCAGCTAGCGGATCAGCCAGCTGTTGAGAGCGTGCTGTCTCGCGAGGGCGGTAGCTACGGGGTGGAAGGGGCCGAGCTGTTTGTGCGACTCGATCCCGATCGCACCATTACCCAAGACGAATTTCGCCAGCAGGCGCGCCAATTTTTCCAAGAGATTCCGGGAGCGCGTATCAGCTTCCGCAGTCAGGGAGCCTCTGGGGACGGCAAAGACCTGACTATTGTACTGAAGAGTGAAGATCCAGCTTTGTTGGAACAGGCGGCGCGATCGCTCACCCAAGAGATGCGCCAAGTTCCCGGTCTGGTCGATGTCAACTCCAGCGCCAGCTTAGTACAGCCGGAAATCCTCGTCATGCCTAATCCGCAGCAGGCAGCCGATCTAGGCGTATCGGTACAGGCGATCGCCCGCACTGCCTCCCTCGCCACCCTGGGCGATACAGATTCTAACCTGGCAGACTTCGATCTGGGCGATCGCCAAATTCCCATCCGTGTTCGCCTCGCCCCTGAATTTCGCTCAGATTTGACAACCCTAGAAAATCTCAAAGTCCCCAGTCAGTCCGGTCAGCTTGTGCCGCTGTCAGCCGTAGCTGAGATTAAATTTGGCAGTGGCCCGGCGGAAATCAGCCGCTTCGATCGCGCCCGTCAGGTGAGCATCGGCGGCAATCTGCAAGGGGTGACGCTGGGAGAAGCGATCGCTCAGGTCAATCAGCTACCGACGCTGCAAAATCTGCCGCCAGCAGTGACCCAGGAGCCATCTGGGGATGCTGAGATTATGCGAGATGTATTCAGCCGCTTCGGCTTAGCCCTGGGAACAGCAGTGCTGATGATTTTTGCAGTGCTGATTTTGCTTTATAACAGCTTCCTCTATCCCTTTGCGGTGATGATGGCCCTACCGCTGTCCATTGGCGGTGCTTTTCTGGGACTGCTAATTGCTCAGAAACCGCTGGGACTGTTTGCGCTGATTGGTATCGTGCTGCTGATGGGCCTAGTCACGAAGAATTCAATTTTGCTGGTGGACTATGCGCTGATGGCGCGGCAACAAGGTAAGTCGAGACGGCAGGCGGTGATGGAGGCGGGCCTGACTCGGCTACGTCCCATTTTGATGACCTCAATCTCGACGGTGGCAGGCATGGTGCCGATTGCCCTAGAGCTAGGGGCCGGGGGAGAAACGCGCAGTCCGATGGCGATCGCGGTGATTGGCGGCTTCACGCTCTCAACCCTGCTGACGCTGGTGGTGGTGCCAGTGTTCTTTACCTACATCGACAGCTTGCAAAATCGCATTAGTCGATTCTTAAGCCGGATTACGGATATTGACGGCAAAGGCACTGCCGCTCAAATGTCTAAAGAACCCTCAGAAACTCGCTATCCGGTGGGTAAGTAGCTCTATAATAGTTAGAGCTTGGCGGAAATAGGGATGATATTGCAATATCGCTCTTTCTGCCCTGCTATGCGGATGTAGTTCAGTGGTAGAACGTCAGCTTCCCAAGCTGAATGTCGTGGGTTCGAGTCCCATCATCCGCTTACCTCAAGGCAAAAAGCTATTGCCCACGCAGAATCGATAAAGACTAGACGCCGAAGCAAGGCATCGCTCTTTACTACCCTGTCGAGCCGCAAATCCCCTCCTCGGAATGAAACTCGAATCTGCAACGTTACCGGCGGACGGGTTTCGACTCCGCTCAACCCTCGGTTTTATGCCCAGCCAGCCCCCTAGCTGATTGAGCGAAGTCGAAATCAGCGGTAGGTTTAACGGTCAGCTAAGCTCATTTACTAACTTAATAGTGGGAAAATTCTTCACTTTGCGGACAGTGACCTAATAGAAGGGGTAAAAAGGAGTAGCGATCGCATTAAATCAGAACTCTCATGCTAGAACCTCTCTCTTTGGCAGCGGCGACGGTAATTGCTCAGATTGTGCTGGATAAGTTCTATGAGGGGGCGGGCAAAAAGCTCGAAGCAACAGCGACTCAGCTGGGCGAGGCGGCGGTGACCAAGGTGAATGAAAAGGTGCAGCAGCTGGGCCAGCTAGTGTGGCAGCGCTGCTTTAAGGGCAAGCCGGGAGTAAATCAGCGCCTAGAGTCGGCAGCGAAGGGATCTAAAGCCGACCTAGAAGTTTTGCAGGGCTATCTAGAAACTGAACTGGCTAAGACCCCTGAACCCAACGATCCGTTTGCTGCACAGGTAAAGGAACTGGCCGGTGAGCTGCATCAGGTGATTGTGAAGATGGAAGATGTGAATGCTCAAAACGTGCAGCAGAATTTCGACCGTCAGAACACTCAGGTGAATGCACCTCACACAAATGTCTATAACGTAGGCGATGGGTCAACGGTTCATTTTTCTTAGCTGCAGTCGGCGGGAGAGGCACCGCCAAAGCCAAGCATCCCAGACTATGGACTAGAGAACCTGATTGTCACCCAGTTTGTTGGGCGGCAAGCTGAGCTAGACACGCTGCACGCAAAGCTGCAGCGCTCCGAGCAGGTGGCAATTGCTGCTGTAGCAGGCATGGGTGGCATTGGCAAAACGGCACTGGCTCAGGAATATGTGCGGCGATATAAAGTCAATTACCCTGGGGGGCGCTGGTACTTCAAGGTGCGTGAACAAGAGCTGTCGTCACAGATTTTAGAAGCGGCTGCTTACAGAGGTTGGCAAGTACCTGACAATCTATCGGCAGTAAAACGGGTGCAATGGTGCTACGAGCAGTGGGTGAGTGAATATCCAGGTCAACGACGCCTGTTGCTGATTGATGATGTGGTTGATTATGAAGCGATTCAGCCTTTCCTACCCGAAGCATCAGCTTGTCAGGTTCTAATCACCACTCGCAAACGGCTTGGAACTCCGGTCAATCGGTTAGATTTGGATACGCTGCTGCCTCTGGATGCCTTTAAGCTGTTGTGGCAGCAGAGTCAAGCCGAAAAGCAACTTTGGTCAGAGCAGCTTGTAGCAGAATCAATCTGTGAATGGTTGGGCTATTTACCTCTGGGGATTGAGCTAGTAGGGCGCTATTTAGCAGAGGTTACTATTCCCCTATCAGACTTGTTAGTAAGATTACAGGCCAGTCGCTTATCAACACCAGCTTTACGGGATGTTCCTGGGGAGATGGCTTACAAACAGGATGTTGTCGCCGCCTTTGAGCTGAGCTGGCGAGAGCTACTACCTGAAACCAAGTGGCTGGCAGGTTTGTTGAGTATATTTGCGCTGGCTCCTATTTCGCCGCAGCTGATTGATTCAGCCAATAACCCACCCCAGCCCACTCTCTCTCAACCGCATTGGATGCAGCGGCTTTGGCGGCGCTTCTGGCCCAAGCCTGCAACTGAAAAACTCAGCTTTCCACTGCTATCGACGAATCATTTAGAAGCGGCTGCACGAAGTTTGGTGAAGCTAAATTTAGTACGCCGAGACGAAGAGGGAGCCTATCAGCTACATCAGCTAGTACGCGAATTTATCCGCGAAAAGCTAGAGACTGAGCTAGCCGCACAAAAGACGGCGCTGCAAACCAGGGTGGCTAATGGACTCACCGCCATTGCCAAGCAGATACCCCCAACTATTACTGTAAGCATTCAAGCCCAGGTCAAGGACGCCATCCCGCACATGGCCCTCGTTGCTCAATTTCTGACTCACCTGATTACCGACACCGATGCCGTTTGGCCCTACATAGGTTTAGCCCGGTTTTATCGGGGGCAAAGCCTCTGGCCTGAAGCTAAAAATGCCTATCAAGCCTGTCTCGCCATGACCGAACAGCGCTTCGGAGCCGAGCATCCTGACACTGCCACAAGCTTGAATAATTTAGCCGGTCTCTATGCATCGATGGGCCGCTACCCAGAGGCCGAGCCGCTCTATCAGCGATCGCTCGAAATCAGAGAAGCCCAGCTCGGAGCCGAGCATCCTCACACTGCCACAAGCTTGAATAATTTAGCCGGTCTCTATGAATCGATGGGCCGCTACCCAGAGGCCGGGCCGCTCTATCGGCGATCGCTCGAAATCAGCGAAGCCCAGCTCGGAGCCGAGCATCCTCACACTGCCACAAGCTTGAATAATTTAGCCGGTCTCTATGAATCGATGGGCCGCTACCCAGAGGTCGAGCCGCTCTATCAGCGATCGCTCGAAATCAGAGAAGCCCAGCTCGGAGCCGAGCATCCTCACACTGCCTTAAGCTTGAATAATTTAGCCACTCTCTATTATGCAATGGGCCGCTACCCAGAGGCCGAGCCGCTCTATCGGCGATCGCTCGAAATCAGAGAAGCCCAGCTCGGAGCCGAGCATCCTCACACTGCCACAAGCTTGAATAATTTAGCCGCTCTCTATTATGCAATGAGCCGCTACCCAGAGGCCGAGCCGCTCTTGCAGCGATCGCTCGAAATCAGAGAAGCCCAGCTCGGAGCCGAGCATCCTGACACTGCCTTAAGCTTGAATAATTTAGCCGCTCTCTATTATGCAATGGGCCGCTACCCAGAGGCCGAGCCGCTCTTGCAGCGATCGCTCGAAATCAGAGAAGCCCAGCTCGGAGCCGAGCATCCTGACACTGCCTCAAGCTTGAGTAATTTAGCCGATCTCTATGAATCGATGGGCCGCTACCCAGAGGCCGAGCCGCTCTATGCTCAGGCGGTTAGTGTTTGGCTGCAAGTGCTGGGGCAAGATCATCCTAATACGCGAACGGGCATTAACAATTTTGCCGGTTGCTTGCAGCAGGCAATTGCCGCTGGACAAGTCGGGCAGCTCTCAGACCATCGGCTGACGCAGGGGCTACTACAGATAATCCAGCAGGGGCAGTAGAGAGGGAAGGTAGAGGGCAGAAGTTAGAGGGCAGAGGGCGGAAGGGAAGGGGGGCTGGCTGCTAGTTTTGGGGGTCTGTGTCTGAACTAGCGCTTTGCTGGCAATATCCGCTGGGTTCGCTCTGCTGATTCACCGGCGCTACTGGGCAGTGTTCTTGTGATCTCGTCCGCCTTTGGTGTCATCTTTTAATCATCAACGCAGTGGTTTGCCGTTATTCAGCGACAGTTGCGGCGACGCTCCAGGGGCCGCTAGGTTAAAATTGCGATTAAAACTGCTGGACATAGCGATCGCGCGCTTACATCACAAGTTTATGGCCACAGCTTATGGAACACAGTAAGTTTCATGAGCTATTGGGAAGACTTCCCCACTGTTTCTTAAAGCCTGAGCTTTCTAATGCTTCAATGAAGAAAGGAAGCTGATCTTCTTCATCGCGTAGCCAAGGATTGTGCTCACTGTAGGACCCAAAAAAGATTGTCACAATCTCAAGATAGTTTTCTTTCGTCAGCGGCAACATACGGTGCCATACAGAACTAAACCGAAGTTTTGCATCCTTCGGATCGGGTGTTCTCCCCCCTACGGCTGGTGTAGTCTTGAAGACATCATTATGGAACAAGCTAATAGCTTCAGACTCTGAAGTTTCTTTAGTGAAAACAGCTAATCGCCTTGGATGCCAAGCTTCCCGCCAGTTAATGGCTTTGGCATCGTTGATACCCAGATAACTTTTACACTGACTGTGTAAATTTTGAAGAAATGACTGCAGTGATTGACCGTCGTGAATATCACCCGCAGGCGTATCCAAAACATCTCCACTCCATTGACAGCCGATCGCTCTAGTGGTGTAGGTAGGTAGAAAACCAGTATGCCAAGCGTCAGGGCCTTTGTGCCAAACGCGCCGCCAGGATTTACCGAAGCCTCCCATTGCGTAGGCAAAGGCCGCCAGACCTTTAATAAATTCAAGATCTTGTGCTGGCGCATCAAGGTGTAAAACTCCGTTCACCTGAGAGATAGGCGTTTTTTCCCGTCCCTGAGTTGCTAGGTTCAACGCTTTTAGTTCCCAATAAAGCTCAACTTTGCCAGGATTTTTCGTGGAGCCAAACAGCTCATCTACCTTGCCTTTAACAATACTTGGATCTTTGCATACACCTGCGAGCAGCCGACTAGCATGCCCCCGTAGCGTTGCCTTGAAGAGATTGGGACGAAACTCTGGCTCACCATTGCGTAAGAGGGAGCTTACGCCTACTCCGTGCAAATAAAGATTGAAGGCATATTGATTCTTGGGAATTACCCACAAACCATAGCCTGTACTCGTTTTACCGCCCAAACCCTGGCGCAGTGCCCGCTTGAATAAGCCTTCAATGTGCTGCCAAGTTTCAAGAACAAGGGGTTGAGTGCTGCTGAGTTCAAACAACAGAGTTGGTTCATGGAAACTGATCAAAGCGATCGCTTTAGCAGACCCCTTACCTTGAACTTGTCTAGGCTGCTGCGGATGAACCACATCCACCATCCGATAGCGGATCTTAGGTTGTGATTCACTTCTCTGATCAGAAGTAACGACTTCTGTTCCAGCCCAGTCACCTATGGGATAGGCACCGTGAAAACGAAGCAGAGCCGTCTTCTCTTGGCTACCACAGTAGAGTTCAACTTCCTCTTGCTCCTGTTCAGTTGTGATTTGAGAATAGAGCAAACGCCTAAAAATTCCCTTGAGGCTGCTGCCGGGTATGAAGGGCATACCATCTTTACCAATAACAGGCCGCAGGATACTATCCTGGCCACAGTCAGTAAAGACACGCCAAGGAAACTTAAGCTTGAATCGATAAATCGTGCCATCCAAACCAACCGGCCGTTCCTCGTGCTGATAGAGCGGCTGTCCAGTCTGCGTACGAGGATTAACCCATTCCTCTGTCCAGCGTTCAAGGTCTTTATTGTCATTGGCATATTGCAAGCTACAGCGGCCTTGAACCTGAGCCCGATACATCATCGGCACCTGTTCTGGATGAGTTTCTATCTGTTGTGAAGGAGCAGGAACATCAGTCTTTTTACCTTTCTTGGCCTCTGCTTCCCGAAATGCTTGGGCAAAAACCATCGTCTACCCCTCACTTGTTTGCTTTTTATATCGTTGAGTCCACCAGACCAGTGAGTCACACAGTTGACTTAAGACCATCAGCGCAACTTTTTGCTGCTCCAGTGGCATCTGCCAGATTTCAGCCGCAATTCGCTTAATGTCGTTGGTGTTATCGAAGGCTACAGTACCTTCTGCATCTGGCAGTTCAATGCCGCTAGGCTTAAGAATATCAGCCAAAGTACACCAAACCGCTTTCCAGTACAGCCCTTTGTTGCGGCTTTCATTTCCCCTCTCCCGTTCGTAGCGGAGATGCTCACCCCAGAAGCGCTCTAGGCCGTAGGCAACGGCCATTCTCATCTTGTGAGATTCATTGAGAACATTTTTCTTATCTCTTTGGTCTAAAACTAGACTCTGGGCCGCATGATCTAGATGATAAGGTTGCCAGCCAACAGAGTTTTCTGGCGTATCGAGTTGAGTCATTTTTAGTTTTTTCTCTGAATGGACGAAGCGATAGGGACTAGGTAAGTTTGCTATTGCTTTCCTGCAAGGTCACTTGAGCACGGCCAAAACCAACAGATTCGAGGCCACCAAAATAGAGTTCTCTACCCTTGTCAAAGCCAGCTACCCTAAAAAAGGTTTGCAATTGAACGGACTCTCGCTGAAAAGTCTTACGGGATGCCAATGGAAAAGTCATAATTGTGCCTTCTGGCAGCGCCTCTACGTCGAAGAAAGCGCCCTTCTTGGCTCGCTTTTGTTTCGTCTCTAACGAAACTCGGCTTTGGCGATAGAGCGCCATGTCGTGAATCATCGACATATCGGTGTCATCGACAACCAGTAACAAATAAGTATCATGGTCAGATACGAAGTTCGGAATGTAGTGCTTCAAATTTTCGTCTTTATCACCCAACTGTAGAAAACCTAAATTGAAGAAAAGCTTCTCGCCAGATTTCTTGCCATAGTAGCTGTAAGGTTTGAAGGTCGGTGTTTCTAGCTTTCCTGTAGCTAGTTTGTGATAGCGCTTAAGCAGAGCCGGACAAGATACCCTGACAACCGGCTGATTAGGACAGTAGACTGGCATCCAGAGGATTGAAGCATATTCAAACTTGATGATGCCTTCAGTGGTGCTATTGGGTTCTCCCGTTTTAGCTTCAGCTCCATACCAACGTTCAAAGTCTTCTTCCTGCTGTCGCATATCAGCCCTGAATCGACCGCGAATCGAACTGCCCGGAATAATGCCCGTCTGCGTAAACTGATCGCGAAAGATGAGATTCAAGTTGCCGGTTTCTTCACCGGCGCTCGCGCCCACATGAAGCGGGGCCAACGTTTCGATGATGCCGTAGGCTTTGTGATACATAAGTTTGAGCTAATTCAAAGAGGGTTAGTCAGCTATCTACAGGAAACTCGATTAGGCGATCGCCTGAGCGTGCTTTTGGTTAGGCGCAAGCTGTACCTTATCGGCAGGTAAAGGCAAGGCTAAACCACAGCCCCAGCGATTCATATAAGGACCTTCTTGAGGAAACCACTCATCCGGCCAGTCTGACCAACTGCAATTAAGCGCTTCCTCAAAGACGTAAACGCTACCGGCTGGCACCGCATATCGACCGCGTGAAAGACGAGCGGGTTTACTAGCATCCTTGCGACCTAGACGATATCGAAAAGGCGTCGGGCGTGCAGTCAGCACGGTACCTAGCTTGTCACGCCAAGCCTGGGGAAAACGGTAGGAAAGCCGGTTCGAGCCCCATACGGCTGGAACAATTAGAGCGCAGATTTGCTGAATGGGTTCTGCTAGCAGCGCCTTCATGGGATTGGCCAGAGGTAGGCAGTTGACTTCCACTAGATGGCTTTCGCCGCCAAAGCGATACCAGCCTGGCTCTAATGCTTGATTGGCCAGATACACCAAGCAAGTCCCCGGTTCCATCTGTACCCCGTTCTCCAGGAAGAGGCTGCCCGTGGCGGCCTCTTCATCAGGCTCAACAACGCGCCGCTGGTCAGTTGCCAATCGCGGATGTAGGTGAGGCACGTACGTCCAGGGAGGATTGGTCACCACGGCCTGGGGCAATCGCCACTGGTCGATAGCAATCCAGCTTTGGCTCTCGAACTTTCCGGTTGGGCTTTCGCCGTTAGCCTCTAGCCAAACGTAGGTATCACCGTCCTCATCATGGTGGGAATAGCAGATCAACTGATGCTTGAGCTTTCCCGCTTCGCTCAGGTAGTTACGCGGCGTAGGCACGTAAAAAATTTGCTGATCTTCGCCGTGTACCTGATCGGTTTTGGCCCAGAAAGGACCTGCTAACTGTAAGGGTGCTAGAACCTCATGGAGCTTGCTAGCTGATGCAGCAGCCATTTGCTCACTAGCAGCGTGGGCAAACAGGCCCGAGAGCGTAGCTGCACTGGGCGGAAAGTGCGTCCCCGATCGCCCGACCAAGTTTTCTGGCGAGAGGAATCGACCAGCACTGCCGTAAAGCAGGCCCAAGGGTTCTACGGTGATTAGGTATTGGAATGGCTGCGACATAGATGAAAGCCCACTTTGGCAAGATTGATAATCCACTGATTGACCGCCTGATGTACCTGAGTTGTATCCAACTGCTGCTCAGCAGTGAGATAGCGATCGCGATCGCCGAGCAGTCCTCCTGTAATTTGGTGTGTGGTTGGATCCACCTGATTCCACAGGGCTGGGTGTTCTAAATCGAGGGCATCAGACGACATTAGCTCGTAGAAGCTTTGCCGATCGTCTACCTGCCAGGCGCTACAATTTTGCTCAGCCCTGGCAAAGGCAGCCGCCTCGGTGAAATACACTTGGAATAGGCGCAAAGCCACGATGGACTGGCTGCCGGCAAAGGCATGGCGGGCCTCAAGCGTAGCCACATCGTTATATAAATGAGTCCACTGGTCGGTGCCGTTTTGCGGTGTGCGATCGATATAGTCTTGAAGGACGGGTAAGAAACGCCAGGGGCAACCCCACTCTAAATGGTTACCACCATTGAAAAGCACCCGTAGCGCCAGGCGATCGCGGCCCTGATTTTTGGCAGATTTCTCGGCTAGGCGGCAATGCTGCAGCACGTCTCGTTGCGGGACGCGCGGCGCGGCCCAGACAAAACCGACACTGACGCTAATCGGTTGCTGATGCGATTGCCAAATTTCCGGCTTGAAGCGATAGAACCACTCAAGACACTCGCTAGCCCTCAGCTCTGGCTCGGGAGGATTGCGGTATAAAACTCCTAAAAAGTCATCGCCGCCAGCGTAGATGATGCGTCCGTTATAGATGCTGCGGCCTGAGCGTTCTCGGGCGCGGCGATCTGGGGCGGGGGGGAGATAGGTGTTCAGTCGCCAGCCCCACTGGCGCATCTGTTGACTAAAGGTATGCAAAATCTCTTCTTTCTCAGTCAGATTGTTGACCTGATTGCTTAAAGACTGGAGATATTTACCCGCGCGATCGCCATCACCTTGAAACCAGCCTGTCCAGCGGCTGCTTTCAGCGCGATCGGCATCCTCAGTGCCATCGGTATCTTCTGCGGCTGTTGTAGTTGATTTCCAGCGGTTGATCGCACTGAAGGATCTCGGTAGCTCTAGCTGGGATTGCACACCCGTAATCGCCTCGATGGTTACTAATCGCTTAATCAGTTCCGGAATACTGAGTTGCTCACGCGGCGTGATGATACTCTCGTTGAGCTCGGCGTCATCGTTTGCAGGGGGGACAATGGCCTGACTGAGCTGTCTGTAAAAAGCTTTGACTTCGTTTTCTTCGGCTTGCTTAGAGCGCTCATGAGATTTGTGAAATCCCAGTGTTGGCCAAGCGCGCGAGTCTAGCCCTGTTAAGGTTGAGCTTTCACCTACCCAATTAATTCCGGTCCAGGCACGAGCATATTTGACCTGGTTGAGCTTGGCCCTAGCGGCCTCGATGGAGTCACCCGTCGCCCAGAAAAATTCCCAGTTGTGGTTACTCCACTCTCGCCAAGCCCGCTCCCAGTAGTAGTTCCAAGCCTCTTCCGGATTGGCAGACTCAGTCTCTTTCCAGACCACGTTACTTTCAATCCAGCAGCGGCAGCTATTTACTAAAGTTTTCCAAGCTTTGTCTAAGGCAGCTTTGGCGTTTTCTTTTGGCAACCGGCCACGCACAATAATTTGGTTTGGCGTGCCACGAGCGACGTTAATCCGAGCCGGTGAAATAACCGGATCATCTGGCCACGGGGAGTGTTCGGGCTGCTCAAAGTAAGTCCGGGCTTCAGCGCAGATAGCATCGGCTAGATAGGACAGAATGATTGAGCTGCCATAGAGGTCTCGCAGTTTGCGCGACTTTTCGATGAAGCCCTGCACGGGGGCAAAGGTAATGGCGGTATAAACAGAAGCAGTCATACGCTCACCGAGATGGAGCAAAAATCTAAGGTGTTCATACCCTAACAGGGCATTGGAAGCAGGGTCTTCCAGGGACTAGGTTTAATGGAAATCGCCAGTTGAGGTAGAGCCTGACTGTCAAAATTCAGTCCAATATAGGAGCCGAGTTTCAGCTTGACAGCAGAATTTAAGTAATTCTTCGCCTCAGCAGCAAAAAACTTTACCCACCTGCAAAGCACTTGCCATGAACCGCAACCGCATTGTTGAAGCAATTTCAGACCCGACCAAGAATTTCATCGCTTTTTTCCTGGTGGGGACACTGGTATTCACTATTGTCTCGGATGGGGTCTCTACCCTTTTCTGGGAGCGGCTGAGTCCTTGGATGGTGGAGCGCTGGGGACTGAACCAGGCCGCGTTTGACCTCTGGCTGACGCTAACGCTGATGCTGGTGCTGCTAGGACTGACCTATTTCACTAACCTGACCCGCTGGTTGCGATCGCGCTTGCCTTTTTTGGCAATCAAGGAGATTCAGCAGGTCAATGTCAAACCGCTGGATCAAACTTACCCAGGGCTGATTGTAGTGATGAGCCCTAGCCACGCCTCTCCCGCTAAAGTCGCAATTGAGTTTCACTGGCAGCAAGGGGAGCCAAGACAGCTAAAGCACTGCTGGATTCTCTGTACCGAGAAGTCAATGCCCTACGCAGATCAGCTCGCCAGTGAATTAGCTTTGAAAGGGGTCACCCAAACCCTGAAGCTGCACTACGGCAACTATGCAATCGAGGATCCAGAGCGTCCGGGCGAAAGGCTAAGCTTACTGATACCCGATGAACTAGTGGATGACCCTAACTACATTCAGCGGTTGGTGAATGCCATCTATGCTGATGCGGCAGAATTTTCAGAGCCTTTGGCCGATGCTGAGGTGATTGCTGACTATACCGGCGGCACGAAGGGCATTACGGCGGGGATACTGCTGGCTTGCAGCCGTCCGGAGCGGCCTTTGCAGTACATCAGTCAGTTACATCAGCCCCCAAGAATCATTGCGGTGGATGTGTCCTACGAGATCAAGCCGATTAAGCAGAAGCGACGGCGGAGACAGCATTAGCCTTCTCTCTAAATCCCTCTTCCAGGTTCAGGCGAAGATTTCGAGGATAGCCGCTAAATGTTTGAAAGATCACGTACGCACTGGTCAATTGTTAACAAGGTTTCGGAGAGTTGTTCTTCGACTGCGTGGGTTGGAAAGCGGAGGACTACTAACCCCAGCGTTTCTAGCTGTGCCTGTCGTTGGCGATCGCGATCGCGCTGATGGTCATGGATTGGACCGTCGATTTCAATGATAAGTCGTGACTAGTAGATTTTTTCCCAACACCCCAAGTTTCAGAATTGCTCTTCCCCTTTCCGGTTTAATCGCTTCCCCTTCCTCCCAATCGGAGAGGAAGGGGCCAGGGGATGGAGGGATACCCGAGCAAGCCAACGGCCAGACTAATGCTTTTGTCCTTAGATTTTGGCAGGGCGGGTTGGGAGTCAGAGCGGCTAGGCCCTCTCCCTAAATCCCTCTCCCACAACTGGGAGAGGGACTTGGAGATAGGCAAAAACTTTGAAGTTCAGGAGTTTAATCGTGCTGTCCCTCAGAGATCGCTTCCTAGAACCGATCAACTTCGAGCTGGCCTGGGATAAAGTCGCGACGAATCAGGGCTGTGCTGGGGTTGATGGTGAGACCATTGCTGAGTTTGGTCGCCGTAAGGCAAGGGCGCTGCCAGCTTTGAGGCGGGCAGTAGCTGCTGGCACATATCGACCGATGCCGCTGCGACAGCTCTTCGTACCGAAGAAAACGGGAAGCTGGCGCGAGTTGGGGGTGCCCACTGTGAGAGACTGCATTGTCCAGCAGGCGCTGTTGCAGGTGCTCTATCCAGTGATAGAAGCTGAGTTTGAGCCGACCAGTTTTGCCTACCGTCCGGGGCGATCGCACTTAATGGCGGTGGAGCAAGGACTGACGCTGGAGCAGGTGCGGGGCTATGAGGGCATCGGCGCAACGCAGTATTTTCAGTCGTTCAAGCCGCTAATCACAAATCCAGGATTTGACTGGCTAGGGCGCAATTTTCATCCGCCGACGGATCCGGTGAATTCGCTGCTGAGTTTTGGCTATACGCTGTTGTTTAACAATGTGTTTAGCCTGCTGCTGGCGGAGGGGCTGAATCCGTACTTGGGCAATTTGCACGGGGCGGAGCGGCAGAAGGCGTATTTGGCGTTTGATCTGATGGAGGAGTTTAGATCGCCGATTGTGGATTCGCTAGTGATGCGGCTGATTAATCAAAAGTCAATTCGTCCGACAGATTTTAGCTGGCCTAAGCAAAATCAGGGTGTCTATTTGACGGGAGCGGCTAAGCGAATATTTCTGAAAAGATTTGAGCTGCGGATTACTGAGAAAGTGTCGCATCCGGATGTGAAGGAGTCTGTGACGTATCGCCGTGCGATTGAGCTACAGGTGCAGCGCTATAAGCGAGCTTTGTTAGGAAATCATTCTTATGAGGCGTTTCAACGAGTGAATAAGTAATGTTGGTCTTGGTCGTTTATGACATTCCGGATGATAAGCGGCGCAATAAGCTGGCTACTTTTTTAGAGGGCTATGGCAGGCGGGTTCAGTACTCAGTTTTTGAGTGCTTTATGAGTTTGTCGGAGATGAAACGGCTTTACAGTGCGCTTGAGCGCAGAGTTAAACCAGAGGAGGATAATGTCAGACTTTACTGGATTACTCAGGATTCGTTGGCAAAGGCTCTGTCTATTGGTAGTTTGCCTCCGGAGCAGCCACCGGAGTTTTATATTGTCTGAGGTTGCTGTCAGTTTGCTAAGGCTTCCACGCATGAGGGCGATCGGCTGCAAGGCTGATGTTCTGGTTTTTATGTGTGGAAGCTATGTATGACAGGGGATTTGGGGGCTACAGGAGGAGCGTATTCACGGCTCATTTGGTGTTAGAGTAGAGATGCGTGGATGGAGGGGGGTGAAGCCCTTGCAGGGCTTGGCTTTCAAACGGGCGCACTCAACCGAAGAGTCTAATTCGGAATAGTTGGAAACTAGAAACGCAAGAACCAGGTCAGATACCTGAGTATCAAGACTCAACCGAAGAGTCTAATTCGGAATAGTTGGAAACTATTGAGAGCAGTAAAAAAACTCTCTACCGTAAGAAATCGTGTCTCAACCGAAGAGTCTAATTCGGAATAGTTGGAAACTTTTTAGCCATCAGTCGCTGAAGCAGACGCTGTTGAAAGTTATCTCAACCGAAGAGTCTAATTCGGAATAGTTGGAAACTTGAGTACAGCGAGAGCGATTTGCTTCACCTCACTAATGATATGCCTCAACCCTAAGTACAGGACAAAAATTGGACAGCCTCAGAGAAATCTTCAACTCTCCAGTTGAGATTGAGAAGAATCGAGCGCAGATAGTCGAGTCCATAGCGGAACAAGCTTTTAGCCCGACGTCCATGAGACTTGATTGGAATCGGCTTTGCCTGATGCAACCACTGCCCGCTACTCAAGGCCCAACCCAGTGCTACCGTCAGCAGCGCCAGTAGCTTACTGACCCGCTGCGACTCCCGCAGATGGGTCGCTTCGAGGCAAAAGCCACGGCTTTTGAACATGCCGAAGAGGGTTTCGATGCTCCATCGCTTGGCATAGTCAGCAATCGCTCGCTTCGGTTTGAACTGCGTCACGACAATCAGCAGGTTGCCGTCTTCTAGGCGCATCGCTGCAACATAGAGCCAGTGCCCCCATAATCGGCGCTGTTTGCGTAAGACCTGCTGCTGAGACGGTTGTAGATGGGCAAAGAGAGTCTTGGCCGATAGAGAGCGACGTCCATCGAACAGGCAGTGGTTCTCCCGGATACGAATCCGGATGGGGGTTGGGGGGACGGCCTTGAGGTAGCTGAACCACTCTTGACCCACGAACTCGCGGTCTGCCGTCAGATAGTCGATTTCGATGTAGCCAAAGCGCTCTAGAAATCGGCTCAGCAGTTGCATTCGCTCAAGGGTATTGGAGTTGCCAGGTTTCTCCAACATGGTCCACACCAACGGAATGGCTACCCCTTGATGAACAACTCCCAACACAAGGATATTGAACACACAACTGCCAAAGTGCCACTCGGTGCGGTCCACTGAAAGGACCCAGGGTTCGGGTATCTTCAGCAAGCTCACCACCATTTGGATCAGAGCGCTTTCATCAAGTTCATAGTCCCGGAAAAAGCGTTGCAGGCGCTTGTAACTTGACTCGCTCTGAGCCCGACTGCAAAAGGCCACGGCCAAGTCGCTAAAATTGACCGTTCTCACTTGCAACAGGGCAATGAGAAACATTGCTAGGAATGTCAATCGAGCACCGTGCCAGTTGAGGTGACTTCGCAGGGTATCGCGCAGTAGAGTAACCTGTTCCATAAGGGTTTCGTTGGTCTTTCGCAATTCCATGAAACCCTTTTCTTACCTACTCTTCAAGGTTTTGTCCTGTACAGAGGCCTCAACCGAAGAGTCTAATTCGGAATAGTTGGAAACGTTCCAATCTATTGCATCGTATTCTTCTGTTTCCAGTTGAACAACTCAACCGAAGAGTCTAATTCGGAATAGTTGGAAACATCATGTCTTTTTTGAATCCCAACACTTCTCCATAGAAGACTCAACCGAAGAGTCTAATTCGGAATAGTTGGAAACGATTCCCATCACTTCTCCAAAGAAGACGGCATGGGATATACCTCAACCGAAGAGTCTAATTCGGAATAGTTGGAAACTTTATCACCGCACATTGCAAGCTGCTGGTGCCCCGAAAGCTGAGACTCAACCGAAGAGTCTAATTCGGAATAGTTGGAAACCCTTCAGGCGAGACTATATTGCCTAGCCTGTGATCCTGCTCCAAATCTCAACCGAAGAGTCTAATTCGGAATAGTTGGAAACGTTAACAACGAGACCTTTCTGTTGGACTTTCTTGTCTACACTCAACCGAAGAGTCTAATTCGGAATAGTTGGAAACTTTGCAAATCAGATGCACAGACACCGTCACCCAACACGAGCTCAACCGAAGAGTCTAATTCGGAATAGTTGGAAACAATCGTCTTGTTGAGATTGTGCGGTAGAGTTACGACTCAACCGAAGAGTCTAATTCGGAATAGTTGGAAACGTTCTCCGAAGTTAAACCCCATGTCGACAAAGTCGCCACTCAACCGAAGAGTCTAATTCGGAATAGTTGGAAACCATCGGCGGACGGGGAGCATCACCCAAAAGCTGCACGTTAAGCCTCAACCGAAGAGTCTAATTCGGAATAGTTGGAAACTCAGCGGGGTAATCTCTGGCGGCAGGTACGATTCTGGACTCAACCGAAGAGTCTAATTCGGAATAGTTGGAAACGTGAATCTCCTGCCAAGAGAGATGTACTCCTTTGTTCATGAATTCACTGAATCTGCTCAACCGAAGAGTCTAATTCGGAATAGTTGGAAACCCGTGAGGTCCAAAGAGTCCCATCGTCTGTTTCCTTTTACTAGGCTCAACCGAAGAGTCTAATTCGGAATAGTTGGAAACCTAATAGACCACGCATCGTAAGCACTGAACTCAATGGTGCCCTCAACCGAAGAGTCTAATTCGGAATAGTTGGAAACAATAATCTGTTGGATCATCGACGATTGAGCAGGCTGTATACGTCCCAACCGAAGGGACTAATTCGAAATAGCTGGAAACTAGATTCAGTAGTAGAGTGGGCATTGCCCACCCTACCCCACTACCCCACTGAGACTCGGAGGCTACATAATCAATTGCTCCTAACCGAAAGGTCAAATTCGGAATAGTTGGAAACAAGTCTGAAATGTAGCTCGCAGCATCTGAAGGAAGAACTTCTGTCGGCCTAACCGAAAGGTCAAATTCGGAATAGTTGGAAACCCGATGGACTCTGCGCTCACAGTTGCACCTGTGCAGTCGTCCCAACCGAAGGGCTTAATTCGGAATAGTTGGAAACGCATCATAGCAAGGTTGCTGAAACTCTGGAGCATCAATATCCCAACCGAAGAGCTTAATTCGGAATAGTTGGAAACAGATATGCATTTAAACAACCTGCAAAACCACCACCGATAACCAGAACACCCAACCGAAAGGTCTAATTCGGAATAATCAAAACAACAAAAGCGATCGCCTCAAACAAATACAAAAGCGCGATCGCTTTTATCTTTCTGCCCCCACATCAATCCGCTCAAGTAAGCAAGATTAAGCCATAGCGCCGATGCCAGAGAGCTACCGCTATGACCCATGCCCACCTATTAGAAACTTCAGAAATGTTCTTAGCCAACG
>NZ_JASATW010000020.1:35720-106446 GCF_030405905.1 Sphaerothrix gracilis Ecp01 | reverse complement strand
GACGGCCCCCCCCCGCCACTGCGGCTAATCAGCGGCGGCCAAGACTGCCTGCTGAAAATTTGGGACGTCAGCACTGGCGAGTGCCTCCATACGCTGACCGAACATGCGGGCATGGTTTGGTCTATCGACCTGCATCCCCAGGGCCGTTACTTCGTCACCGGCAGCTTTGATCACACGATCAAATTCTGGGATGTGGCCACGGGCACCTGTCAGCAAACTTTGCTGGGCCATACCGCCGAGGTCTACGGCGTTCGTTTTAGCCCCGATGGTCGCCTGCTTGCCAGTGCCAGCAGCGATCGCACTGTGCGGCTCTGGGACGTAGCCACGGGTCAGTGTCTGACTGTGCTGCAGGGGCATGAAGATAGCGTTTGGGCAGTTGCTTTCATTGCGGGCTATACCGCTGCCGGTCTATGGCAGCCAGGACAGGCCCTAGTCAGCGCGGCGATGGATCAGACGGTGCGATTCTGGGATGTCAGTCAGACGCCCGCGATCGCCCCGCAGATACCTGCTACTACAGCCGCTCCGGCTGATAGCGTTCCGGCTATCTCTGGCCAGTGCCTCAAAACCATCCAGGGTAACGGCGTGGGGGTGCGATCGCTGGCTTTCCATCCCCAGGGGCATCTGATTGCCAGCGGCGGTCTAGGTAACTTAGTGCGCCTGTGGGATCTCTCTGGTCAGTGCGTCCAAACCTTGGCGGGGCACACGGGTAGCATTTGGAAAGTCTCATTTCATCCCCAGGGCGAACTTTTAGCCAGCGCCAGCCTCAATGGTGAAATCCGCGTGTGGGAACTGGCCACTGGCCGCTGCCTGCACAGCCTCTGGAAGAATCAGTCCTGGATTCAGGCATTTGGCTTCAGCGCTCAGGGAGATTTAGTCAGCGCCAGCAGCACCGATGCCCTTTTACTATTCTGGGATGTGCATACGGGGACCTGTCGCCGCTGCATCCAGCTTAATCCGGATACCTACCTGCTGGGTCTGGACTTTCATCCCCAGGGGCACTACTTCGTTTCTGCCGGCAATGACAGCGTCCTCCGCTGGTGGGATTTAGAGACAGGTGAGTGCTTCCGCACTCAGCTAGAGGCTGGCGGCCATACTTGGGGCATTGCTTTTCATCCCCAAGGCCACCTGTTTGCTAGCGTTGGCAACGACGCTGATATTAAGCTGTGGGAGGCTGAGACGGGCGAGTGTCTGGCGCTGCTGCAGGGACACACGGGCATTCACGGGGCTGTGGCCTTTAGTCCCGACGGCTCGATTTTGGCGAGCGGTCGCAGCGATCGCACCCTGCGTCTGTGGGAGGTTGCTACCCGCCAATGTCTACAGGTTTTAACCGGACACGGGAGCGGAGTTACGACGGTAGCGTTTCAGCCCGCTCACACTGCCCGATCAGCCGCCAGCCAGCCCCTGCTTTTAGCCAGCGGCAGCTTAGATGGCACCCTCTG
This sequence comes from Sphaerothrix gracilis Ecp01, assembly GCF_030405905.1. Classification (NCBI taxonomy): domain Bacteria; kingdom Bacillati; phylum Cyanobacteriota; class Cyanophyceae; order Nodosilineales; family Nodosilineaceae; genus Sphaerothrix; species Sphaerothrix gracilis. The sequence continues at coordinate 105,007 of NZ_JASATW010000020.1, read as the reverse complement.
TCTCTGGAATGCTCAGACGGGCGATCGCCTGCGCCAGTTTCGCCCTGACCGGCTTTACGAAGGTCTTCAGATTACCGGCATCACCGGACTGAGCGCCGGAGCGATCGCGTCTCTGAAAAATCTCGGTGCCATCGAGTAGTTCAGCCTTGGGCCGTAGAAGAGGTCAACTGCGCCGCGATCGCTGCGATCGCATCGGCAATCTGACCCGGCGGCAGGCTTTGGTTTAAGAGTTGGCTCTGAGCGATGATCTGCTGCCGAAAGGCCGAATCTTGTTCGGCTTCGCGCTGCAAAACCTGCTGGATCAGGTCTGCTTGTTCCTGGGGCGTGGTGGCAACGCTGCGGCTACTCCACTGGTGAGTGAGCTGTTCGAGGCGGGCGGTGAACTGGGCCGCGTTTTGAGTGGGGGCTACCAGGCTGCGTACCTGATGGGCGGCCTCCGTGTAGTTAATATTGCCCTGCGAGGTGAGATTGCCGACGGTGCTGCCGGAGATAAAGAAGTTATTGCCAAAAGGCTGTTTGCTGAGGTTTTCGAGGGCTTGGGCCTGAGTTTCCGAAATGCCAGCGAGCTGGCGGACGAGCTGCTGACTTTCCGCCAGCCGCTGTTTGGTGGCCTCATAGTCACGGTAAAGAGAGGCTTTGATAGTTTGCTCTAAGCTGTCTGACTGGGCGGCGGCTTGGTAAGCCTGAGAAAGCTGATCTAACTGCTGCTCTGCGGTCAAATCACTGCTGGTAATCTTGACAATCCACAGCTCGCCCCGCTGCTCGATTCCCTGCAGGACTAAATCTAGTTCGGCCCTTTCCGTTTGCAGCTTGTAAAAGGCTAGGCTGAGGGCGCTGTAGCTAAACTCTCCTTTGAAAACCAGTTCCACTTCGTTTTTAGGCTTTTGAAACAGGGCGGCAAACTCCCCGGCCTCAAAGTTACGGCTCACCGGATAGCGACTGGCTGGCTGGCCCGCCTGATACTTACGAAAGATGTAGTCGCAGCGCACGTCCGTAAAATTTGTCTGCTCGTTGATGCTCCAGTCCTCAATGCAGGCTTGGCTCAGGTCGGCTCCGGTGAAGTCAGCATTGGCGGCCTGCGCTCTCACCAGAAGGCTACCGCGCAGGTCGGCCAGTCGGCAGTCAGCCCCGGTTAGATTGGCGTCCGTGAGGTTGGCGTAACGCAGGTCGCCCTGCCGTAAATCCGCCGCTGATATTTGGGTGCAGACTAAATGGCTGCTGCGTAAGTCGGCACTGCGCAAATCGGCTCCGGTGAGGTTGGCCTGGGAAAAGTTGAACTGGCGCAGGTTCGCATTTTGCAAAAAAGCGCCCCGCAGATTCAGCTTGGCGAAGTTTTGCTGCTGACAGTGTCCCCGGCTGAGAAGCTGTTGAACCGGGGGATGGGTCAAGTCAAAATAGCGGTTATCTACCCGCGCCCTGTCCAAGCCAACGACGCCTTGAAAACAGGTGCGATAGAACTTAGCGGCTCTCAAATCGGTGTTAGCCAGCTTGGCATTTCTGAAGCTAACGTGACTCAAATCAAGGTCGTAAAAAGAGGTGCTGCCGACTGTCAGCAACGCGATCGCCCAGTTCCTTAAAAAATGAAACTGATGATTGAGCTTTTCATTTGTTGTAACTAAATACGCACTGCTGACAATTAAGGCGCCAGCCAAACTTCCTAATACAAACTTAATGAGCCTAAAGTCAACTACTACGGATCTCCAATCATCAGAGACTTCACCTCCAACTTGATTTGTAATTAGTACTGCTGTAGAAATTGCTATTATACTTAATAAAATTTCTAATAGCTTTAATAAAATTTTGCTTTCAACTGCCAAAACAGTCGTTGAAAAGGCAATAGCAATCAACAAAAAGCTAATTGTAGAAAAAACCCAGCTTGCCAATGAAAAAAACGATATTGAGGCTATATCGCCCCAAGCGATATCCGGTATTAATAACGATAGGGGAAGTAATAGGACTGCGCTGAGAACAGTAATCCAAAAACCTGAAATTACTCCTAATTGCGCCGTCTGCAAAGTCCACAAAGCACTGATGGTAGCCATACAGAAGCCCATAAATAAACCAATCTTTTCATAAAAAATAAAGCGACTTATGAAGCCTCCAGCAACGCCAATACAACTGCCAGCAGCAGCGGATAGCAGCAGCATTGCTCCTAGGAGCAGCGTATGGAGATTAGACATTTGTCCAAAAACCTTAGCTTCGAGATTACAGATAATGTCTTTTTGAGAAAATTTTTTGCCAATCATAAAGTTTTTTCTCGTTATTTCTAAATCCCTACATTAAAACTGTATCTCTAGCCAACAGCTAACTATAACTGAATTGCTAGCCCTGTATCTTTAGTAATGTTTTTTACTGAGTTCGCCACATTGTTTAGCAAAAGGGTATGGAATAGTTTTATGAATATGAAAACTGAGAACCGGAAAGCCAAGAAATCTGTCAAATACTACAAGATACTTAGTCGAGTTATCCAAAACCAAGAACTGCGAGCCGCAACTTGTAATGCTAGCCCATGGCTATGTGAGTGGGCAACTAGTAGTTTTTCCGAAAGAGGAGAAGTGAGTGCTTTTATAGATAAAGAAATTGAGGATCTTGAAAAAATAAAATTTTTCAATTCTAGATCTACAAAAATACAGCCTCAATTTAAATTTTTATCGATTGGGCAGCCGGACTATTTACCAATCGCGTTTTTAGAAAAAGGCTTACGCGCCAGTGCGCCCGTTTGCCGCATTAGTCGTCGCTATGCGCTAGAGGATCTAATCAAACTGATTGGTCAGCAAAGCGTCGATGATTTTCCTGAAATTCTGTCTCCCATTTCGACTCACCTGCAGTTAGAAGAAGCGTTTTGGCGAAAATATACGGGTAAAGCCGTGGAGATTGCCTGCCAGGACCCACACTTCCGCCAGAGACAGCAGTATCAGAGCAATCCTGACGTTGTCGTTCCTTTTGCAACCGGATTTTTAGTGGGGCGCGATTGGCTGCTGACGAACCACCACGTTTTGTCGAGTCCGGCTGTTGTGCAAGACTGTATTGCTCAGTTCAATTATGAACGTGACGCCAAAGAGCGATCGCTTCACCCGGTTAACTATCAGTTCGATCCTAATTTCTTCGTCGGCAATCCGGCGCTTGACTACAGCTTAGTCAAACTCAAGCCGCTGGTAGATCAGGCTGAGCTCGATCGCTACAAAGTTGATTACTATGCCGCAGGCGATAACTTCGGCTGGCTGCCAATGCATCCAAGGGCCGATATGGTGTTGCCGCCTATGATTGCTAGTGAGACGCTGCTAGCTGAGATTAGCGACGAAGCCCTGAGGCTGCGTATGACCCAGGCTGATTTTCCGGGAGAACCCGTCAGCCTGATTCACCATCCGCGCGGTCGGCAAAAAGAAATCACCCTGTTTGACAATCGGGTACAGGCGGTCTACGAAAACGCAATCGAATACCTGACAGACAGCGACTTAGGCTCATCCGGGAGTCCCGTTTTGAATCGAGACTGGGAACTTGTGGCTCTGCATCACGCTTTACTGGTGGAAGATCAGTTCGCCGACGTGGTGCCGCCCATTGGCAAGTCCCAGCCACCCCAGCAGCGTCCTCGCGGCAGAATCCGAGGCAGCGCAGGCATTCGCATTCATAAAATTGTCGAAGATTTAGAAAAGTTTCAGGTTGAACAAGAGCCCAGCCTCAAAGGCTTTCTAGATGAATATGTTCACTATCGCACTGCTAGACCCAGCCGGGTTTTTCTGTCGTTTATTGGCGATTTAGAGTATCCCAAGCACTTTCTCAAAGATGTAGAAGCTGTTCGCCAAGAGCCGCAACTGCTTACTGTGCTGAAAACAGTGCTTGAGCAGGTTCAGATCCGGCTGCAGGCAAACGGCTATAAAGTTCTTATAGCCCCCAGTGAATCCGAAGATCCGCTCAAAGTGATCGACTGGATCAACAACCGTAGCTATCCCAAAGACAGCACTGATCAGGACTACCGGGTTGGGGATGTGGCGCTACAGTTTTCCCTCAGACACAATCCTGAACACCCCAACCTGCGAGGCGTCTCGGCTTACTATATTGGCTTTAAGTCTGAACGTCGCTCCCACGGCGATATCGTTCTGCAAGCTTTGACTAAAGCCTTACTGGACGAGTTGCCCAATCGCGGCAGCCGCGCTGATGACTCGCAGAGTGCCGAAGGTTTGCCTTTTTGCCGGGATGTAATGATGCCGTCTTTAGTGCTGAATCTAGGCTTTTGGACGAATGCGGCCGATCGCAGTCTGATTGCAGCAGCGGTGGCGCAGAAGGCTGCCAACCCGCAGGCGTTTGAGCAGCTAGTTGCCGGATTAGTTAACGGGATCATGGCTTGGAGTCGGAGCTTGAACCCGATGGCGGCGGTGCTGGCGAATGGAAGTGCAGCGAGTCAGACTGTAAATAGCCTGTAGGTCTATTCATTCATCGGGCTTGGCGGAGAATACAAACAGGGAAATAGGGATTCAGAAAATATGTCTCAGCCCGAAAAATCGCAGCCGGAGAATGTTTTTCACATTTCGGGCAGCTCAATTCAAAATCTTAGCGGTTCTGGCTCCATTTACTACGCTGAAGCTGCCAGTTCAAATCAGCCCAATTCTGACTCTGTCAGCGATACAAGTAGTCATCTGCCCATTCAAAAAATCCTGATTTTGTCGGCCAATCCTCAAAATACTTCTCAGCGCCGACTGGCTGAAGAGGTGAGAGATATTCACGAGGGCCTGCAGCGATCGCAAAAACGCGATCAGTTCGTGCTGGAGCAGAGATGGGCGGTGCGACCGAGGGACATTCAGCGATCGCTGTTGGAGGTCAGGCCGCAGGTTGTTCACTTTTGCGGTCATAGCCAACAGTCCGCCTCTATACCAGAATCGCCGCTGGCGTCGGCTCGCAGCGTGGCTGTTGTGACAGATATTCCGGAGCCAGAAGGGCTGGTGTTTGAAGACAATCAGGGACAGATGACTTTAGTTGAGGCCCAGGCGCTGGCGGGATTATTTGCGCTGTTTGCTGATCAAATTGAGTGTGTGTTGCTTAATGCCTGCTATTCCCAGGGGCAGGCAGAGGCGATCGCCCAGCAAATTCCCTACGTGATTGGCCTGAGTCAAGCCCTAGGCGATCGCGCCGCCATTGAGTTTGCCGTGAGTTTCTATGATGCTCTAGGGGCTGGCGAATCTATTGAATTTGCCTACCAGTTTGGCTGTGCTGCGGTTCAGCTATGGGGCGTCGCCAAAAAACAGCTTCCGGTCCTCAATAAGCGGACCTGATATTTGTAGGTTGGGCAAAGCTTTCCGGGCATGGCTGCGCTAAAGCGACAGCATAACTCATACGGGGGTTGGGTGTTGAAATGTTCCTTAATCTCCTACAACTTCATTGCCTGTTGCTGAAGATGAACCCTTATTTTTAACCTAGTAGACTCAGCGGCAGAGATGTTAGCCGTAAGAGCATAGTTTTCTGTTTTGGCTAAACTGCGTCAGAATCTAGCCATACTCGGAAATAGATTACTAACGATTTTATGGGTCAGACGGATCCTGCTTGGCAACCCCTCAGTCGATTTCGGGCTTGGCTACCGAATCTGAGGCGAGAAATTTGGATTTTAGCGGCGGGTCAGCTCCTGTTGTTCATCGGTCAGGGCTTTACCCTAGTGTATGCCTCCATTTACTTCGTCAACGAACTGGGCTTTTCCCCCACTCAGGTGGGTTTGGCCTTGGGTAGCGGCGGCATTTCTGGAACGCTGGGGCGGTTTTGGGCGGGTAACGCCATTGACTCTGAGCGCTGCGGGCGGCGGCGGACATTGCTGCTAGCGGCGGCGATCGCGGCGGCGGGCAGCTTTTTTCTGGCCTTTGCCAGTACGTTTCCCCTGCTGATAGCGGGCAATCTGCTGCTGGGGCTGGGCATTAGTCTTTACTGGCCCGCAACTTTGGCCATCACGACTGATTTGACTACGACTGAACAGCGCCCGGAAGCAATGGCCCTGACTCGCCTAGCGGACAATCTAGGATTGGGGCTGGGTGCTCTCCTGGCTGGACAGTATATTGCCATTGGCGGCAGCTATCCGGCCCTGTTTATCTGCAAGGGGCTGGCCTACTTGATTTTTGCCGTTGTTATTTTTAGGGCGATCGCTGAAACCCACCGCCCCTCCACCTCATCATCCAATCTGCTGCAAAACTGGTGGCAAGCTCTCCGCGATCGCCGTCTGGTCACCTACCTAGCCGCCAACCTATTTTTCACCACCTACGCCGCCCAGCTCAGCAGTACCCTGCCCCTATATCTGTCTAATTTCGTGCCGGGGGGCAATACAGCCAGCGGCTTCTCAGAGCAGTTCATCAGCTATTTTTTCGTTTGGCATACACTGCTGAAGATTTTGCTGCAGCTCCCCGTCATTCGCTGGCTGCGCTTCGTCCCCCAAACCAATATGCTGCTGGGATCTCTAGGACTGTGGGGCGGCAGCTTTTTCCTAATTTGGCTGGCAGGGCAGGTGCCCGTCAATGCCCTGGGGGTTGTTCTGGTGGCTTTTGCCTGCATTGCCACCGCTGAAATTCTCTACGCTCCTTCCGCTTCGGCTTTAGTAGGTGACATCGCACCGACGGCTTTGCGGGGGATTTATTTCTCCCTGGAGTCAGAGTGTTGGGCCATTGGCTTTTTGATTGGTCCGGCAGTGGGCGGCTGGGCCTTGGATCATCCGGCTACGCTGGGTGCTAACTTTTGGCTGTTGCTAATTGGCAGCGGTTTAGTGGCCGGAGGAGTGCTGCTGCGGCTGCGACTGCAGCTAGCTGGTAGTAAGGCCCCAGCGGAACAAACTCTCTAGCTGACATACTGTTGCACGAACACCTTGAGCGTTTCAATATCGGCGTCGCTGAATTCAGAGATGGCCTATAACTATTGCATATAAAGGGTTGATTAGGCAACTGGCGTTAGCGACAGCTACCCTCTACCACTTCTCATATAGCCTTTTAGCGTTGTTAAGTGTTTTGACTAAAATCGAGCCCGCACTTGTCCTGAGATTGCTCGGTTGTTGAAAGCGCTGCCGCCGGTTTGGCTGATGACGTTGTCAAAGGCATATTTGAGATCGAATTCTAGACTCTCTGTCACCTCAACCGTGCACTGAGTGCTATAGCCGAAGGCAGAAGTCCAATCTCCTGTCAGACGCTGTTGGCCCCACGAAGCGGTCAATCGACAGTCTAGCCAGTTAAGAACTTCTCCTTCCCAGGCAATCTCGCCGTTGAGTACCAGAAAATCAGGTGGTGAAAAATAGCCTGACGAGACTTCGGCATCCTGGTGATACCGCCAGTTAAACACGTTAGCTGCCAGCGAAAAATCTCCGGCTCTATGCTCCAATCGACTAAAAGACTGCTGTTCGCGGTTGCCATCGTTGTAATGCCCCCAGCGAACTAGCGAAAAAAAACTGGTGTTTTGGTTAATTTGCCAGTACAGGTTTGGCCCATAGCGTAGTGAAGTAATTTGGTTATTTAACGTCGTGGCATTGAACTTGTAAGGTCCCTGCTCTACGAAGAACGAAAGCACTGCCTGCTGGCCTAACGGCACAGAAGTGTTAGCTGCAAAATTCAGCGCAGTAGGTAAGCGATCGAACAGATCAATGCCGCCTCCCAAAGTTGTAGTAAAATCGCCTATCTCACGAGTCCAAGCAACTTTCAGCGGCACATTGATCACAGAACGAGTATCCGGCTGAGTAAAGGTATTCAGCCCGGAAGTCACTGCTAAGCGATCGCCATTTGTAAGAAAACCTGAAACTGTGGGTTCTATAAAGCGATTTCCTTGACTAAAGTTTGTGAAGGCGTCTGAAAAGTCAACGGAGAGACTTTCCAGTTGCCAAAACGGTACAGATGGTTTTTCCTCTATGAGAGTCTCAGGGGGAATATTTGGAGCAGGATTAGGCTGCTCAATATCCGGTACGTCTGGTTCTACCGGCGGCCTATAAAGACCGGGATTTAGGTTTTCAGGGGCAGCCAGATAAATGGCGCGATTTTCATCTACCAGTGGCAAAGGCTCATGAATAACCTCAGTTCTGCGCTCTAATTCAGACTCAGTTTGAGCAGGGTATTCTTGTATGTTAGCTGATAAGTAAGGCCGGGAATTCTTAGGGTGCTGCAGTTTGCCATATGCGGCAGCAGGGATAGCTGTTCCTAGCGAAAAAATTACCAAAGTCTGACACGATATCAAGCAGAAAACTACGGAAATTGGGGTGCTGAGGAAGCAGAAAGTTCGATCCTTTTTCACAGTAGACGAGCTAAACCGCGCTAGATAGGAGAGCTATGCCAACCAGTTAAAACAAAAGAAAAGTCTACTTTAGCTATTGACATAGATTCTGAAATGAGGTTTTTTCCAGTTTTTAGATATTTGGCTTAATTTTCCCAGTAACTTTCTCAAGCTGCACTAAGCACATAGTCTAAAAGCCCCTAACTGTTCGTGCGTATTCGTAGTGATTCAAGTTACAACCTTACCTAAGCTCTATGAGCAGCCCCACTAATATTCCGCTAACACACAATATACAGATTCGCCTCCGCGATCGCACCTTGCTCTTCCGCTATCTAGCAGTAATCAATCTGATCATTGGTGGATGGTACCTCTACTGGCGATGGACGCAATCGCTGAATATGGACGTTGTTTGGTTCTCAGTGCCTCTAGCCCTTGCCGAAGCTTACATGTATTTAGGCGGTGCTCTTTTCCTGATTGGTCTGTGGCGACCAATCCAGCGTCAGGTTCGTAGCTTGTGTAACTTAGTTCCGGCCTTATCAGAATCTGATTATCCTACAGTTGACGTCTTTATTACCTGCTACAACGAGCCTACCGAAATTGTCGAAGCGACTGCGGGTGCCGCTTTGCAGATGAACTATCCGGTAGAGAAGTTGCGCATCTATATCCTAGATGATGGTAATTCTCCTGCTATGCGGGCAATGGCAGAACGGCTCTGCTTGAATGATTTACGCACGCCTGCCTTGCAGCAGCTAGCTAATCGGCTCAACGCTGAGCGCTATTCTCTTCAAAGTCGGCTAGAGCAGCTACAACAGCTCCGACCAGAGTTGGAGGCGGTAGAGCGACTGCTGACTTCTCAAAAGATTCAGGTACACAGCGAATACCAGGAACTGTCTCAAGTGATGTGCTGGTTTGAGACCTTAAGATCTCCCATCGTTCCGGAGGATATTTGGCTTGCTTGCCAAACGCTACTAGGAGAAGGCTTTGACAATGCTATTTGTCATGCTCACAAACATCTGTCTCCTCAAACACCCATTGAGCTAGAAGTGGTTGTTCTGACCAGCGCTGTTATTCTACGGATTTGGGATCAGGGCAGACCTTTTGACTTTGAAGGACAGCTGCAAAGAGTGCCTGCTGAGGTTGATGCAGAGGCTGAGCGGGGCCGAGGACTGAGTATTTTAAGTCAGCTAGCCAATCATGTGTCCTACGTACGGACACATGACGACAGGAATTGTCTGACTTTGGTCAAATCTTTTACGCCACAGTTAGCTTCTTCAAAAACAGCTCATTGGCAACAGGCTGGATATTTACAGAGTATGCGAGAGCTTCTGCTGCTGAGTCATTCTGATCAACTTACTGCTACCGCTGTTTTAGAAGAAAAAGTACAGGCGTTAGAGCGAAAAATTGACAGCAAGACAAAAGCTATGACTGATTTGGCTCGATGTCGATATATTGCTCGGGAAAAACCTGAAGGACGTCCCCACCATGCCAAAGCAGGAAATATCAATCACGCTATTTTCTGCGGCGAAACTCAAGGAGATTTTATTCTCACCCTAGATGCCGATCACATTCCTAAAACTCAGTTCTTACAAAGAGTCCTGCCTCATTTTTTTAGATTCAACCTAGATCAAGGACGCTATGAGTTAAACAGAGTAGCTTTTGTGCAAACGCCTCAGGCTTTTCACAACCTGCCTAAAAAAGATCCCTTCGGCCATGATGCCCACCTGTTCTATGGGCCGATTCAGCAGGGCAAGGACGGAATGAATTCTGCTTTCTACACAGGGACAAATGCCGTATTAAGCCGGGAAGCTCTAGTCAACATGGGGCTACAGCATTTTGCTGATGATTTTGTCAATGATGAGCAGCGGTTGGCTGAATTTGATTTAATTGGGGGTCTGTCCAGCATCAGTATCACAGAAGACATGAATACAGCGATGCGACTGCATTCTACAGGATGGCAGTCTGCTTATCATGATGAAATACTGGCTGAGGGATTAGCACCTGATGATCTTAGCTCAACCCTAAAACAGAAACTGCGCTGGGCTCAGGGTACGCTTCAGGTCCTATTAAGGGACAATCCTTTGTTGAAGCCAGGGCTTACCGTATGGCAGAGACTACAGTATTTTCAGACAATGTATAGCTACTTTGCCGGTTTTTTTATCGCTGTTTTCCTTGTCTGCCCAATTATTTCTCTCTTCACAGGTCTGATCCCGGTTAGTAGCTATGGGGCTGACTTTGCTCTACATTTTATTCCAGCTTATGTAATTAATCGGCTAACATTTATAACAATAGGTTGGGAGGTATCCGCGCGAGAATTATGGCGCAACGAGCAGTATGCGATCGCACTATTCCCTCTTCAGATTCAAGCTGTTTTAAGCGTCTTTCGAGGCAAGAAAATTGACTTTAAGGTGACACCAAAACAGCGACAGTCCGGGATTTACATTAAGTTAGTGCGAATCCAGCTTGCGGTTGCTGTTTTAACGGGGCTGGCTATGATATGGGGGCTTGCCTGTCTGCTTCTAGGGTATTGTGATAGTCCCTGGACTTACCTCATCAACTTTGGCTGGGGTGTCTATCATATAGCGTTGCTGAGCGCAGTTATTCGAGCTGCCTGCTGGCAACCAAAGGCTTCTATGCAATTTGCGTAGGGTTTAAGTGAATCAAAAAATAGCTTTTTGAATATTAAGGAGATTTTTATGACGCCTCTTTTTAAGGTTGTGAAGCCTAGCGGAATCTTAGATGGTGTAGCTACGAACGAACTGAAACTACAGGTGCTAGAGTTCATTCAAGACGAAACTGATGTTGTTTTGATCGATATGGAAGATGTTACTTTCATGAACAGTTCTGGAATTGGCGCATTAGTCTCCATTCTGAAATCTCTTCGTGCTAAGAACAAGGAACTCTATCTCTGCGGCCTCTCAAATCAGGTTCAAATGATTTTTGAATTGACCAAGATGAACCGCGTTTTCAAGACATATAGCAGCCTGGAGGAGTTTGAAGTAACTGTCTAAAGCTAGCTATGATTATGCTTATTACTGAGCTTAGCTTCAGCACTAGTAAACTTAACAAGAGTCAGATTGTTAGCTATACAAAGCAACGCACCTGCCGCTAAAGAGAGCTTTCAAGCTATGTTAGCAGGCGATCGCCTTGAGCTGGTCGCTAGTGGATAGCGATCCGCAGGTAGATGACCTATGACTGGTACCAATGCTTTAGCTCCGCTCGATTGGTCTGTGTCCTTATGGAGCCGAAAATGTGGCAGGTGTTTCCCAGTGTGTCATAGTTAGCTGTCTAGGTGGGTACCGTGTAGGCTCGCCCGCAGATGGCGATCGCGGTGAGGGCCGCCCGGCTCAATAGTCCTCCCCAAAGAATGGACCACGATGCCGTAAGCTCGCGGCTCCTTTTATCTTGGGAACGGCAGGACCTCAGAATTGGGACAGCTTAAGTCAACAAAAGGCCAAATTACAGTCGGGGCAGCAGTAATCGACGACGTGCTCGGCATCACTGTGCTAGCTGTTGTCGCCAGTTTAGCCAAAACTGGTGAGGTAGATTTGCTAAATGTGGTCTATCCCCTCATCAGCGCTAGCGCCTTTTTGCTGGGAGCTATTTTGCTTGATAAGTTCTTTAATTAAAGCTTTGTATCGTCATAGGCTGGGCCGTGTCTGGTTAGCCCAACGTCAATCGTCTAGCTGTTGGTGTCGGTATGATTCCGCGCGGGGAAGTGGACTTAGTCTTTGCTGGAATTGGCTCTGCCGGTCGTCTTGGATCACCCTTTGGAAGCCGCTATCATCGTCATGGTGATTTTGACCCCCTTTCTGGCCTCCCCCTTTCTGCAGTTCTCTCTCAAAGACCAGTCGAAAGCAGTTCTTGCCGAAGAGGTTACGCTGTCTACCTCTAAATGATTCGTCAATGCCCTGCCTGTAGCTTCAGAGCTTGAGCAGTCAAGATTGTTTCTGATGTTGGAGCAAGGTCACTGTCAATCGAGCTAGCTTGATCAGTCAGCTAACGGATACAAGCTGACGGCTTGTTCTAACTCGATCTTGACCTGCTCATATGCGGTTTCTAACTCTAAAAGTGTGGTTGTCGCTTTCTGCATTTGCTCGGAGTTCTCTAATGCCTCCAAAGATTTGCAAAGATTGGCCAAATGCTGGGCGCCTAGACTAGCGCTGCTCGATTTGAGTGAGTGAGCCTGTAGATTAAGTTTACTGACGTTTCCGTGATCAATTGCTGTACGCATCTTTGCTAATATTTTGGGAGTTTCTTGACAGTAAATACTGACGAGCGATCGCAAAGACTGGGCTGCTTCATCGCCGAAGGGCAGCAGCATGTGCTGTAACTGTTGTAAATCGACCAAATTTCTGCATATGAATGGTTCTACCTGTGAATTGGCGTCCTCATCTGCAAAATTGAGCGTTCCAGCTTGCAACTTGTCAGAAGCCGGCTTTGTCACTAGCTGAGCATCTGTGGCGGTAAGCAATCTTAGCTCTGTCTGCCCCGACGTGTTGCACATAGGCAGATTTTCTGTCTTGCTAACAGGGCGTTTCGCTCTTTTAAGGGCACCCACCAATTCTTCAATCCGAATGGGCTTACTGATATAGTCGTTCATGCCAGCTTTGAGACAGGCCTCACGATCACCTGGCATCGCATTAGCTGTGACCGCAACGATCCATGGCCGTTCTGACGGCGACCACTTTTGACAGATCTGATGAGTAGCGGTGAAGCCGTCCATTTCTGGCATCTGCAAATCCATCAGCACAACGTCGTAAGTCTGACGTTGCAGTGCGGCGATGGCCTCTAATCCATTTCCCGCAACGTCAGCACGATAACCCATTCGCTTCAGTAATTGAATGGATAGCTGGAGGTTTACGCTATTGTCCTCGGCGACTAGGATGCGCAAAGGTAGCTTAGTGGCAAGCTCATGGTCCATTGCAGAACCTGTCTGCACAGAGGTAACTCGCGGCGATCGCCCCCTAAACAGATCAGAAATAATATCTAAAAGCTGTGATTGTTTGACAGGCTTGTTTAGAAAAGCGGCAAAATGCTGCTGCAGATCTGATTGGCTAATCTCATGCTTGCCAATTGAAGTCAGCATGATCAATGGCAGATTGCTATACTCCGGCAGATGATGAATAGCTTTAGCCAGCATCAAACCGTCCATTTCCGGCATCTGCATGTCTAGAATAGCAATATCGAAAGATTCCTTAAGCTGAAGCAGAGACAGCGCATCAGCACCTGACTGAGCTACTCGCGTTAACATTCCCCAGGCTCGCGCCTGTTTGTCTAAAATTTGGCGATTAGTCGCATTATCGTCAACGATTAGCAGCCGCTTACCGGCCATTTGAACAGGTTTGCTAGGAGAGCTTTGTCCACTATCTTTATGGGCGGCGTGTGCCTGAATTGTGAAGTAAAACGTTGTCCCCTGACCAGGCTGACTTTCGACCCAGATATCTCCGCCCATCATTTCAACTAGCTGCTTGCAAATAGCCAACCCTAGACCTGTTCCTCCATATCGGCGGGTAGTAGAGGAATCAACCTGGCTAAAAGGTTTGAATAGTCGATTCATCCGGTCTGTTGGAATGCCAATGCCCGTATCTCGTACGGCAAAACAAATCTCGTATTGAACCGAAAAATCGCTCAGTCGCACAGGGGAAGACTGCAAATTTGCGAGGATGACAACTTCGCCAGCTTGAGTAAACTTAACTGCATTACTTAATAGATTGACGAGTACCTGTCGAAGTCGGGTAACATCGCCGATCAAAATATTTGGCAAAACAGAATCAATTTGATAAGCCAGTTCTAGTTTTTTCTCAGCTGCTTTAGTGGCAATAATATCAAAAGATTCCTCAATACAGCAACGCAAATCAAGCGGATGCTCTTCAAGATCCAGCTGACCAGACTCAATTTTTGAAAAATCTAATATGTCATTAATTAGATTGAGAAGCGCATCTCCACCACTACGAATAGTATTAACAAAATTATATTGCTCTTCATTCAGAGAAGTATCTAATAATAGTCCCGTCATGCCAATAACTGCATTCATGGGAGTCCGAATTTCATGGCTCATTGTTGCCAGAAAGTCGCTTTTAGCCTGGGTTGCAGCTAAAGCCTCATCCCGGGCCTTGGCCAAGTCAATTGCCGTTTTTTGTCGCTCAATTTCATGACCAATCCACTGAGACATGAGCCTAATTAGCTCTTTCTCAACTGTAGAAAACGGCTCTTCCCTAATCGCTTGGCTGGCAAAGGCTAGGGTTCCATAGACTTTCCCATTGACGAAGACAGGCGCGCCTAAATAAGTCTCTAGCTTCAAAGTTTTGTAACATGGATGGCTAGCCCAAGTGGAATGGCTAGCGCCAAGAATGCATAGCGTTTTACCAGCTTCAATAACAGCTTGGCAATAAGTACTATCTAAAGATAGGCTAATATCCTGTAGTAGTGTTTTGTTAGGTAGGCGAGCAAGCTGAATAGTATACTGGTCAGACTCAATACAGGACAGCGCCCCTAGAGGCAAGTTGAATTGCTGGCAGCCGAAATTGAGCAGATCTTCAATTGATTGCTCAAAACTTAGTTTAGGAGAAGACGTTACCTCATAGAGAGAGCGAATAGAAGCTTCACTATAAATGAGCGCCTGTTCTACTCGTTGGCGCTCAACAATCTCCTGACAAAGCCACTCATTAGCAGCCTTTAATTCTGCAGTACGACTTTCAACAATTGATTCTAGCTGAACGCGATATTGTTCAAGCTCTATTTCGGCTTCCTTCTTCTCGGTAACATCGCGAATAGCTAAAACAGCGCTTAATTCAATCTTGTCTGTTCCAAACTGAACAGGTGCCCAAGAAATTTCCAGTATTCGCTTTGTCTCTTCTAACTGTAAGACATAGCATTGAGTTCCTTGAACTTGCTGAATTAAGGCCAAGCTACAGGGATGCTGCTCAGCGGCTAACAAGATTTCATCTTGATAGAGCGGCAGTTTCTTGTCTAAGTATTCGCCTAGAAGGAGCAGCTGCTTTTGTCCTATCATCTGCTCGAACGCAGCATTGCACCACTGAATCTTACCGCTTTCGTTGGTCCAAACAATTGCATCCGTAACAGCATCAAGCGCCACTTCCATCTTGCCTAAAGTGGTTCTTAGCTGCTCTAAAATTGTTGCAGAGGGATCAATCATGCGACTAAAGATTAGCGCGTTTGTACAAAAAACTGTCTGAGTAAGTATGCGCAGTTAAACATGCATAAATGTAGGTTGCGGTTGAGGAACGTTGACGTAGTCTTACTTGAGGCCATAAGTCAACACCTGCATGGATTAGGCTGTCGCTTTAGCGCAGCTATGCCTAGAGAGCTTTACCCGTCCTAAAAAGAATAGGGAAGCAGCCTTTATGTCAGCGGCTTAAGGATAGCACCAAAAGCCCAGCCATCTGCTGTTTTTTCAGCGATTATATAATGTTCAGTGATAATCTCCTGGCGATCTTTGGTAATTGTTTTGAGTTTGAGCGGATGATTCAAAACAGTGGCTTTCTCAGTGAATTGAAATCTGGAAAAAGCGAGATTGTGAGAATCGCGAAATTCCTCTGGTAATAAAGTGGTAATTAGCTTACCTAGTAAATCTTGCTGAGTCCAGCCCAGTACCTCTTGAAAACACGAATTGACATAGGTGATTAGCCCTTTGTTGTCTGCGATGACTACGGGGCTATCTGTAACCTGTTGCAGTTCTGTTAGCGTGGTGGGATTTATACGCATTGAGAAGACCTCGCAAAATTTTACTGTTGATGAAGACAAGCGGGTAAACTATACAAAAAATGGGCTAAGCATAGTCGTCATGCGCCATTTCCTAAAGCCTGAATGTGTTGGCGATAACATCATGCCTCTACAAACGATTGAGTCTTTCTGTCTATGAATCACATAGAGTTACTTTCTTCTCTAAGCTACCCGTCTTAATTGGGCCGCTAACAAACCGCAAGTGCTCAAGCCCGTAGCTAATCATTTTGATGTGAGGTAAGGGCCTGAGTGCCTGACCCATCTTGGGTCAGGCTCGGCAGTAGACGGTGCGGACTCGATAAAGTCCTTGGCGTTGCTGATTTCTAGCCGACATTCCGCAGGTTGACAGTATATTTCTGATGTGCATATCAGCCATCAACTCTTGAAAACCTTATTGAGCAAGCATTCTAGGTTCAGGTCATATTTTTTATTGAACCACGGCCTTAATATTTCGCAATTTAGACCAGCCTCGGATTTTGAAGCATGACCAACGGGATTTCAATGACTCCAGCGACCTTAAATCTAATGCACTCCTGAAAATAAAAAGCAACCTGCGGAACGTAGGTTCTAGGATGAATCAGATTATCAAAACACCATTGTCACTGAGTTCCATAAAATGTCATCTACGGATTTATCCATCGGACTCAAAAGAGTGGATTCCGCCATGAAGTAGTTTTAGAACTGGAGCAAATTGCTGTATAGAAAAACACTCAGTGTTGAAGTTGAAGCCACCATTACCAATCTTTATGCTGCTGACGAAGTGGTCATGATTCGGCGCAATATCGATACGTTGACGTAGCTGGTAACGACACTAAGCGGTTTAACGTGTAAGCCTGAGGAGCTTGCGGCTGTCGTGTTAGAACCGATCAATTACTGTGACGCCTGTACCCTTAAAGCTACTCATGCTTGGAAGCTCAACCAAAGAGTCTTCGAGACTAATAGTTCTGCCGATGAGCATCTCTGGCTTCAACTTACCGGCCCGAATCATTGCGAGAAGTTCGGAATACCTGTGTGCTTGTATCCCATGAGAACCAATAATTTCTAATTCATTCGCAATCACCAGATCCATTGGCAACATGGGGCGACTGTCATCACCCAGCATTAAGCCAACCTGAATATGCTTGCCACGTTTGCGCAAGCCGAAAATTGAGTTCAAACATGTCACAGTACTCCCGAGCGCATCAATCGATACGTGTGCTCCACCAGCCGTAATGCTTTGAATACTCTCAGCAACGGAATTGACCTCAGCTGCATTGAGTACCGCATCAGCGCCGATACGCTTAGCAAAGTTCAGTTTTTCGCTATCAATGTCAATTGCAACAACATGTGCGTTTAATGCGTTGGCGATCATGATGGCAGAAAGCCCAACCCCACCGCATCCGTGTACGGCGACCCATTGCCCAGGAGAAATTTGACCTTGATCAACTACTGCCCGAAAAGATGTCACGAATCGGCACCCAAGGCTTGCTGCTGTGACAAAGTCAAGCTCCTCCGGCAGGCGAACTAGATTGACATCCGCATAATCAATCGCCACGTATTTGGCGAACGAACCCCAGTGTGTAAAACCCGGTTGGAACTGATAGTCACAGACCTGATGATTTCCAGAGGTGCATTGGGGACATGCTCCACACCCACAAACAAAAGGCAGCGTGACCCGGTCTCCAGGTTTCCACTTGGTGACCTCTGAACCCACAGCTTCAACGACACCAGCAAGCTCATGCCCAGGAACATGGGGAAGGCGAATGCTTGAATCATGTCCCATCCAGCCGTGCCAATCGCTTCGGCATAGCCCTGTTGCTTTTACGTCGATCACCACGCCCCTAGTTGGAGGTGTCGGGTCTGGCACCCTCTCAATAGCAAGCGGTTCACCAAATTCTCGATAGATTACAGCCTTCAATTTCTATCTCCGAATGACAAGGGCACTGAGTACCCTATTTCTTTTAGCAATGCCCAGCTACGTATTATTCAGCAATAATTGTATTACTTTCCAAAAAGTCGGGATACTGTTTCCTGTGTTCCCAGTGCATAGAGCTGTTGCAGATGGTGGGTGACAGCCGTTATGAACTCTCTAGAATTAGACAAGTTGCCAAAGATTTGGCTGATGCTGAGTAGCGGTGTCGGATCATCTTTGCCCATGAGCGCTTTTTCGGTGAGCAGGGTTGCCATTGGGTCGTTAATAGGTAACGACTGACCCTGTTCATCTTTGCCGTTGAGGTAGCGGAACCAGAGCGCGATCGCAAAGCTCAAATAGGTAATTGCCCCATCCTGCGCCAGCTTATCCCTCAAGCTGCCAAGGATGAACTTGGGTATTTTGTCCGAGCCGTTTAGACACAGGCGAGAGAGCTGATCGCGCACTTTTGTATTAGCAAACCGCTCGATTAGCGTTTGTTTATAGCGGTCGAGCTGAATGCCGGGAAGCGGCGGCAGCGTTGACGAAACTTCATCCATCAGCCGTTCAACAACCTGACGAATCAACGGATCATCCATTGCCTCAGACGTGTAGCTGTATCCAAGCAGCGACCCCAGATAGCCTATCAGCGAGTGGCTGGCATTCAGCAGCCGCAGCTTCATCATTTCGTAGGGCCTGACATCGTCTGTCATCTGCACGCCCACAGACTCCCAATCGGGCCTGCCCGCGCAGAATTTATCTTCAATTACCCACTGACTGAACGGTTCGGCCACCACGGGCCAACTGTCATCGATGCCAAAGCGATCGCGCACCATCTGAATATCGGTTGGGGTGGTAGACGGGGTAATGCGATCGACCATGCTGTTTGGAAAGGCCACATTCTCTTCGATCCACCGGCCCAGGTCAGGATTTTGCCGTTTAGCGAAGGCCGTCAGCATGCTGCCGACCAGGTCACCGTTACCCTGGAGGTTGTCGCAGGAGAGGACGGTGAAGGGGGGAATACCCCGCTGTTGCCGCCGATTCAGCGCCGCTGCCAGGAAGCCGTAAATGCCGTGGGGTTCATCCGGGTTCTGCAAATCGTGCTGGATGGTGGGATGACCAACATCGAACTCACCCGTCCCTTCAACCACGTAGTAGCCGCCTTCGGTGATGGTCAGGGTGACGATGCGGCACTGGGGGGCTGCTAGGATTGCAATGACAGCCTCGTGATCGTCGGGGGCAAACAGGTACTGGCTGATGGAGCCGATGATGCGGGCATTGTCCCCAGCGGGCGATCGCTCCACCAGGGTATACAGACAGTTCTGAGAGTGCATGACATCCCGCATTTTGCGGTCGAACTCCAGCAGACCGACGCCGCAGATGCTCCAGTCGCTGTTAGGGTGCTGCTCCAGGTAATTGTCCAGGTACAGCGCCTGGTGCGCCCGGTGGAAGCCGCCGACCCCAAAATGGACGAGGCCGTGAGTCACTTGGCTGCGATCGTACTTCGGAATGCGTACCAGTTCGGGCAGATGTGAGAGGTTCCCCTCAGTCAGCTTGACGAGGGATTTGGTTGGGCTGGGGTTGCTGTTCATAGGTTTGCTTTTGGGAGGCTGCGGTTTGCGTTGGCGTGACTTCAGGATGCTGGGACTGAGCGGTGAGGTGATGGCGCTCGGCTTTGGGAATTGCCATTCCCTCGACGTTAAACAGATGGCACAAAGTCCCGTCGATGTGAATAGGCACGCGATCGCGCACCTTGGCCCGGTTGTCGCCATCGGTCTGGACAATGAAGGTATCGCCCCCAGCGATTTTGACGTAGAGGTAGGTTTCGCCCCCTAGTCGTTCAACTACTAGCACTTCGCCCATCAGCGTGGGGTTATGAGCGTCAATCCGTAGGTGTTCAGGGCGGATGCCAAGGGTAGCGCGATCGCCTGCCGAGAGCATCTTGGGCTGCACGGGCACGGTGACGCTGGCATCGCCGGGGAGCCGAACGACGGTACCTGAATCTTGCACGCCAACGGTCTGTACTGAGAGGAAGTTCATCTTGGGCGAGCCGATGAACCCCGCTACAAATAGGTTGCGGGGATGGTGATACAGCTCTAAAGGAGAACCCACCTGCTCGACGATGCCGCCCTGCAACACCACAATCTTGTCTGCCAGGGTCATGGCTTCCACCTGGTCGTGGGTGACATAAATCATGGTGGACTGCAGACTTTCGTGCAGGCCCGCCAGCTCAATCCGCATCTGCACCCGCAGGGCCGCATCCAGATTAGACAACGGTTCATCAAACAGGAATACGCGGGGATTGCGGACTAAGGCTCGACCAATGGCTACCCGCTGCCGCTGACCGCCGGAAAGGGCTTTGGGCTTGCGATCGAGCAATGGCTCTAGCTGCAGAACCCGGGCCACTTCACGGGCCCGCTCCATCCGCCGCTCTTTGGAAACCCCTGCCAGTCGCAGGCTGAAGGCCATGTTTTCGGCCACGGTCATGTGGGGATAGAGGGCATAGGTCTGAAACACCATTGCCAGACCTCGCTTGTCGGGCGGTACTTCGTTCATGCGATCGCCATCAATCAGCAAGTCACCGGAGGTAATATCTTCCAGCCCCGCGATCATCCGCAACAGAGTGGATTTACCACAGCCGGAAGGGCCAACGAAAACGACAAATTCCCTATCGTTGATATCTAAATCAACGCCTTTAATCACCTCATAATCGCTGTAGGCTTTATGGATGTCTCGCAATGTGACAGTAGACATGGGTCGCTCACCTTAGGTCGATAAATGTGCAAAACAAATGTGCAAAACGGTGTTTACTTAACGGCCCCAAAAGTGAGACCTCGGACCAGTTGTCGCTGGCTGATCCAGCCGAAGATCAAGATAGGGGCGATCGCCATCGTTGAAGCGGCAGACAGTTTGGCCCAGAACAACCCCTGGGGACTGGAAAATGACGCGATGAAGGCCGTCAGTGGAGCCGCATCAAAGGTGGTCAGATTCAGGCTCCAAAAGGCTTCATTCCAAGACAGAATGATGGACAGCAAGGCGGTGGAGGCAATGCCCGGTAGAGCTAGGGGCAGCAGCACGTGCACTACTTCCTGCCAGGTGGACGCCCCGTCCATGCGATCGGCTTCCAAAATTTCCTTCGGCACTTCCTTGAAGAAGCTGTAGATCATCCACACCACTATCGGCAGATTAATTAGCGTATAAATGATGATCAGGCCGATGCGGGTATCCAGCAGTCCCGTTTCCCGCCCCAGGATATAAATCGGCACTAACACACCAACCGCAGGCAGCATCTTAGTGGAGAGCATCCACAGCAAAGTGCCCTTGGTGCGCTTCGTGGGAAAAAACGACATGGCGTAGGCCGCCGGAATCGCCAGCAGCAGCGCCAGAATCGTGGCCCCAATCGAAATCACCACGCTATTCCAGGCGAAGTTGAAGTAGGAGGCGCGGGCCTGCACGGCGATGTAGTTCTCAAAGGTGGGTTGAAAGAAGAGTTGGGGCGGAGTCGCCACCGCCGCCACTTCTGTCTTGAAGCTGGTGATGAACATCCAGAAAATTGGGAAGAACAAGAGGCAGGCCACTAGCCAGCCCAACAGGGCAATCAGCCATTGACGAGAGGAATTACTTGCCATATCAGGTGTCCAAATTACGAGCAACACTGCGCATCAGAAAAATCGCCACGATGTTGGCCAGCACCACGGCAATCAAGCCGCCTGCCGATGCCCCGCCCACGTCGAATTCCAGCAGCGCCTTTAGGTAGATGTAGTAGGCCAGGTTGGTGGTAGCGAGTCCAGGGCCGCCTCCGGTGGTGACGAAGATTTCGGCAAAGATAGTGAGAAAGAAAATCGTTTCAATCATCGCCACGACGGAAATGGCCCGGCTCAGGTGGGGCAGCACCACAAACCGAAACAGTGCCATAGAGTTGGCCCCATCCATCCGTGCCGCCTCCATCTGGTCCGCATCCAGCGACTGAATCGCCGTCAGCAGAATCAAGAGGGCAAAGGGCAGCCACTCCCACGAGACGATGATGATGATGGCCACCAGCGGCAAATCGGCAAACCAGTCGATCGCCCCCAGGCCCAAGCCCCGCGTAATTTGGGCAAATAGCCCGTTTACTGGGTGCATCAGCATGTTTTTCCAGATCAGGGCACTCACCGTGGGCATGACGAAAAATGGCGAAATCGCCAGCACCCGCGCCACACCCCGCCCAGCAAAATCCTGGTTAAACAGCACTGCTAGCAGAGTACCGAGGCCAATCGTAATCACCAGCACCGACACCACCAGTACCAGCGTGATGCCGATAGAAACCCACAGAGCGGAGTCGGTCAGGATGTAGGTAAAGTTCTCTAAGCCAATAAACTCGCGATTCTCAGGCAATAGCAGGTTGTAGCGCTGGAAGGCAAACCAGATAGCCATCGCCAGCGGCACCACCATCCAGAGCACCAGCGCGATCACTGAGGGCGCCACCAGCAGCCGGGCCGGGATGCGTTGGTGCGATCGCGTCCGGGTCGGTGGCGGCGAATGGGAAGGGGTTGCGATAGAGGAAGTCATAGTTGAGAAAGGATAAAGGTGAACGAAGGAAAAGTGAGAAAGTTTTGAGCTTTGACCGTTGAACTTTCAATCTCAAGAACTCAGCTTAAAAACTCAAAACTTCCCAATCACTCGATATACCCGGTATGGCGCATGAACCGTTCGGCGACGTTCTGCGATCGCGCGATCGCCTGATCGACCGTCGATTTATTAGCGAGGGCTGCGGCCATGCGTTGTCCGACCTGGGTACCAATAGCCTGGAACTCAGGAATGTCCACGTATTGCACCCCCTTGTAGGGCGTTGGTTCGGGGGAAGGGTTGGTGATATCGGCAGACTGGATGGAGGTTAGTACGATGTCCGCGAAGGGGGCAGCTTCCCGATAGTTGGGATTCTCATAAGTCGATTGGCGGGTACCTGGAGGGGCGGCCACCCAGCCATACTCAGCCGCCACGAGCTGGATATACTCCTTAGAGGTGGCCCAGGTCACAAAACGCTCGGCCGCTGCCGGTGACTGTGAGGTGGCGGGAATAGCTAAAGACCAAGCCCAGAGCCAGTTGGAACCATTGGGGTAGGACGCTACCGGAGCGCGGGCAAAGCCCACGACATCAGCTACCTGCGATTCTGCCGGATTCGAGAGCAGGCCAGCCGCGACGGTGGCATCGATCCACATGCCACATTTACCCGTCGAGAACAGAGCCAGGTTTTCGTTGAAGCCGTTAGAGCTGGCCCCAGGGGGACCGTACTGGTTCAAGGTATCGACGTAGAAATTAACCGCCTCTTTCCACTCGGGGGTGTCAAGAGTAGGATTCCAGTCCATATCAAACCAGCGCCCGCCAAAGGTATTGACCATAGTGGTGAGGAAGGCTACATTCTCTCCCCAGCCTGGCTTGCCCCGCAGACAAATACCATAGACGTCATTGGCCGGATCGTTAATTTGCTTGGCCCATTCGCCCACCTGCTCGTAGGTGGGATTCTGCGGCACTGTGATCCCGGCTTGGTCAAACAGGTCAGTGCGGTAGTAGAGCATCGAGCTTTCGCCATAGAAGGGCACTGCATAGAGGCTGTCTTCATAGGAAAGTCCGGTGCGAATCGGGTCTATCAGGTCATCCACGTCATACTCAGCGGGTAGCCCGTCCAGGGAATGCAGCCAGCCCCGCCTAGCCCAAATGGGAACTTCGTAAGAACCAATAGTCAGAACATCGAACTGCCCCCCCTGACTGGCAACGTCGGTAGTGGTGCGCTGGCGCAGAATGTTTTCCTCCAGAACTACCCAGTTCAGCTCAATATCCGGGTTTTCAGCCTCAAAGCGACTCGACAGGTCTTGCATAATCACCATGTCGCCGTTGTTGACGGTGGCGATGGTTAATCGGGTTTTTCCCTCTGCCTGGGGACCTACCGAACAGGCGTTCACGAGCTGTACCAACAGGAGGCCAATGAGGAATGCCACCAGCACTTTGACACGGCGAAATAGGTGCATCGCACGGCTCCTCTCTATTTCAAAGGATTAACTCAAAAATAAACAAAGATTGATTTTATGCTCTTGTTTTGAGCAAAAGCTCAATAATGGAATCTTACTGGTGTCTCTCCCAGAAATGAGACGGGCAGAAAGATTCGCAACAATTCTTGATTTGGAGGCAGGTGATATGAGCGCCAATGCGACCTATAACTTTCAGGGCAAAACCTTCCTGATCACAGGTAAGGTGAAGGAAATTCGCCCACCGTTTTGCCAGAAAAGGGGCAGGCATTGTGTTACTGGATATTAATTAATTCAAGCTGGCGGAGGCTGCCAGGAGATTAGACCCCGACCGGGGCGATAAAATTTGAGCAGTTTTTCTTTCGTTGAGGATATACTCAACATAAAATTTTCTGAGAGGGCAATGATTGTTAAGCTTCGAGGTAAGAGATGGGAGAACCTAACGTAGAAAAGCGCGATCGCAAACTCGACCAGGCAGCCCATGCCGCTTGGCTCTACTACATTGCGGGGAATACCCAGGAAGAAATCGCCACGAAGCTCAATGTGTCGCGACAAGCCGCCCAACGCCTGGTGGCCCTGGCTGTCAGCGAAAAACTAATCAAGTTTCGGCTCGATCATCCCCTCAGCCAATGTATTGTCCTGGCCGAAGCGCTACGCGACAAGTTTGCCCTTTCTCTCTGTGAGGTTGTCCCCAGTTCAGCCAATGGTGCCCCCCCTTACAGCAGCTTGGGGGTCTGCGCAGCAACCTATTTAGAGAACTATCTCGTAGCAAAAACGCCCTCTATCCTAGCCTTTTCCTCAGGCCGCACCCTGCGGGCCGCTGTGGATCAAATCCCTTCTATGAATCAACCCCAGCATAAAGTTGTCTCAATTGTGGGCAACATGTCTCACTATGGTTTGGCGGGGCGCTACGAGGTGGTCATGCACCTGTCTGAGCAGATCGGCTCGCAGGCCTATCCACTGCCGGTCCCGGCAGTGGCCACCAGTGCTGAGGAACGCGACTTGTTGCAGACGCAGCAAGCGTTTATGGCGGTTAAATCGCTAGCCAAGCAGGCCAAAGTCACCTTTGTCGGCATTAGTCACATCGCTTGGAACTCGCCCCTCCATGAGGATGGCTTCATCAATGACGAAGAACTGACCGAACTGATTGATCTAGGGGCGATTGGCGAAATTGCTGGTTGGGCCTTCGATACCCAGGGAAATTTGCTGAAAAAAGGCAGCAATGCTCGGGTTGCCAGCTTGCCCTTAGAACAACCCGCTCAGAAATCCACCATTGGCGTCGCCGGAGGAATCGGTAAAGCCGAAGCCATTCGAGCCGCCCTGCGGGGCCAGTTAATTACAGGGCTGATTACTGATGAAGCCGCCGCTGAAGCTATGTTGGATCAAGCTTGACTTCTAGCTTAAGGATAAGCCAGAAGTTCTAGCTCTTGTATAAAGCGGAAGTCGCGCTGGTTTTTGCTGAGCAGTGCAATGTTGTTTGCGATCGCCGTTGCTGCAATCAAAGCATCGGCAATCAACAGCCCATGGCTAAGGCAATAATTTTTGAGCAGAGCGATCGCCTGCGTTGAGACTTTGCCATCAAGAGCAATCACTTGAAATTGAGCTAGAAAGTCCTCTAGCTGGTTTTGCTCTTGCTTATTGCGGCAACCCACAATTAACTCCATAACTGTGATTGAAGAGATTGCTAAAGGACCCTGTTGACTTTCTGCTTTAAGACGATTGATAGCTGTTTCATCTCGATTGGCAATATCGATCAAAATGTCGGTATCAACCAGAAGTCGTGTCACTTTGGCTAGCTCCAATGCTGCTGACGAATCTGTTTAACCCATTGAGTACTATCCTGCATTTCAGGGCGATCGCTCCACATGCCGACGAAGGGAGAGTTATCCAAATTTAAGGTGGAATGGTTCTCTTCTAGAGAAGTAGCTTGATAACGCTGCTTCAAAAAAGCAACAAAATCGGTTAGTAGTTGTTGGGCTTCGTCAGGGAGTGATTGAATATCTTGCCTCAGTCGTTCAAATTCCAGCATATTCACCTCTGGCTAGCCCCGTCCTCATAGTCAGTTTAGCGGTTTATTTTGTTTACAAACTGTTGGCGTAGGCTTAACATCCTCCGCCATAATCCTGGTCGTTACGGCAAACTGATGACAGAGTTTACTAGCAAGGAAGCGACCGCTACAACCTGACTAAATCGCAGAGAGAACCCATGGCAGTCTATTGCAGCAGCTTGGAAGATGAGAACCTAGATAGGAGTTAACAATGACAGAATCCGTGATTTGCCTGGGAGAATGCTTAATCGATCGCCTCTTTGAGGTTAGTAAAAATCCTCAAAAGGATGTAGAAAAGTGGACCGATTATCCTGGTGGAGCACCGGCTAACGTTGCTACTGCGATCGCCAAACTCGGCACCCCCACCCGCATGGTGAGCTGCTTGGGCAAAGACAACCTGGGTGACTGGCTGATTCAGGTTTTGCAAGATCAAGGCGTCGCGTGCCAGATCCAGCGATACGCGGATGCGCCGACTCGCATCGTGCTGGTGGAGCGAGATGAAACCGGCGATCGCACGTTTATTGGCTTCAGCAGCTCAGACCCCTCCGCCTTCGCCGATGCCCATCTCTCCCCAGAGTGGATTGACGCCATCGACTTCACCGGCGTGAGCTATTTGGTGATGGGCACGTTGGGACTGGCCTATCCGACCACCGCTCAAGCGATGGAGCGAGCCCGCGACAAGGCTCAGCAGACTGGTACGAAAATTGTGATTGATTTGAACTGGCGTTCAGTGTTCTGGCCTGACGCAGCGATCGCCCCTAAAACCATCCGAGCCTTTTTGCAAGCGGCTGATTTGCTCAAACTTTCTCTTGAAGAAGCCCAGTGGCTACTCAATACCGACTCTACTGGTGAAATATGCCAGCAGTTTCCTAACTTGCAGGCCGTGCTGCTGACCGATGGCGGCAATGGCAGCACCTGCACCACTCAGCACCACAGCATTTCCCTCCCGGCTTTTACTGTTGACAGCGTTGACACCACGGGGGCCGGAGATGCGTTTCTGGCAGGTTTTCTGCATCAGCTTGGCCAGCAGGGCTGGGACAGCCTGCAAGTTGCTGACAAGCTAGAGGAAATTTTGCGCTATGCCAGTGCAGTGGGGGCGCTGACGACGATGAAGCCGGGGGCGATCGCGGCCCAGCCTACGCCCCAGGATGTGGCTCAGTTCTTAGACTCTCACGTATTCCTCATGCCAAGAACTTATGCTGGAGGTTGTGATGCTGGCTGAAGCAAGTTCGCGGTCCTACCACCAGTACTCCATTGATCAGATTGCCGAACAACTCAAAACTGACCTGAACTCAGGGCTGACCGCCGAAGCAGTCGCCAACCGCTACGAAGTTTATGGCTGGAACGAGCTGCCCGTCAAACCGGGAAAACCCGCCTGGCTGAGGTTTTTGCTGCAGTTTCATCAGCCGCTGCTCTACATCCTGCTGCTGGCGGGAGCGGTGAAAGCATTTTTGGGCTCCTGGACCAATGCGGCAGTGATTTGGGGCGTGACGGTGATCAACGCCATCATCGGCTACGTGCAGGAAGCCAAGGCCGAAGGCGCGATCGCCTCTCTGGCTAAAGCCGTCACTACCGAAACTACCGTTTTCAGGGGCGGACAGATGCTGCGGGTGCAGTCCCAGGATTTGGTGCCTGGGGATATCGTACTGCTGTCGTCAGGCGACAAGGTGCCAGCCGACCTGCGGCTGCTGAAATCTCGCAATCTCCAGGTGGATGAGTCTGCCCTGACCGGAGAATCTGTGCCGGTGGAGAAATCCGTTCAGCCGCTGCCGCCAGAAACGCCCCTGGCCGAGCGGACTAACATGGCCTACGCCGGTAGCTTTACCACCTTTGGTCAGGGTACAGGACTGGTGGTGGCAACGGCAGGGGCCACTGAGGTCGGCCAGATTTCCCAGTCTATGGAGCAGCGAGTCAATCTGACAACTCCCCTGACCCGTAAGTTTGCAGCATTCAGCCGCACCCTGCTCTACTGCATCTTGACCCTGGCCACCCTCACCTTTGCCATTGGCCTGGGCCAGGGAGAATCCTGGGAGTACATGTTTGAAGCGGCGGTGGCTTTGGCGGTGAGTGCCATTCCTGAAGGGCTGCCCGCTGTGGTAACTATTACCCTAGCCATCGGCGTCAACCGTATGGCCCGTCGCCATGCCATCATCCGCAAGCTGCCCGCTGTGGAAGCCCTGGGCAGCGCTACGGTGATCTGTTCCGACAAAACCGGCACCCTGACTGAAAACCAGATGACCGTACAGGCCATTTACGCCGGGGAACAGACCTACCAGGTCAGCGGCAGCGGCTATAGTCCCAAGGGAGAGATCGGTCTGGGGTCCGGCGATGCCGCCGATAACTGTTTTTTGGCAGATCACTTACCGGATGCCTTGCGGGAATGTCTGGTGGCAGGTTTGCTGTGCAACGATAGCCAGCTCAAGCAAGAAGACTACTGGACGGTTGTGGGCGACCCGACGGAAGGGGCCTTGATTGCCGCAGCGGCCAAAGCAGACCTGAACCAGGCGAGAATGACGAGTTTAATGCCCCGGCTCGATTCCATTCCCTTTGAGTCTGAATATCAGTATATGGCGACTCTACACGATGCCCTCCCCCGGATCATTTACGTCAAGGGATCGGTGGAGGCCCTGCTGCGACGCTGCTCCCACCTCATGGCGGCATCGGGCCAGTCAATGCCCTTAGACCCGGTCGCTATTGAGCAGGCGGTTGCGGCCATGACCGCCAAAGGGCTGCGAGTGCTGGCCTTTGCCCGTAAGACGGTGGGCGATCGCCACCACGCCATCGACCACGAGGATATTCAGTCGGGCCTGGTGTTTCTGGGATTGCAGGGCATGATTGACCCGCCTCGCCCGGAGGCGATCGCCGCCGTTCATGCCTGCCAGTCTGCGGGCATCCAGGTGAAGATGATCACGGGCGACCACATTGCTACGGCCCAGGCGATCGCTCATCGCATGGGTATCCACCAGGCCGATCGGGTCTTTGCCTTTGAGGGTAAGCAGCTGGCGGCGATGGACGATTCCCAACTAGCCCAGGCCGTTATCGACGGGGATGTGTTTGCCAGGGTCGCCCCGGCCCAGAAGCTGCGGCTGGTGGAAACCCTGCAGCTCAAGGGCAACATCGTGGCGATGACCGGCGACGGGGTCAATGATGCCCCGGCCCTGAAGCAGGCCGACATCGGCATTGCCATGGGCAAAAACGGCACCGAAGTGGCGCGAGAAGCCGCTGACATGCTGCTGACTGACGATAACTTTGCTTCCATCGAAGCGGCGGTAGAAGAAGGGCGCACCGTCTACCAGAACCTGCGGAAAGCGATCGCCTTTCTCCTGCCCGTCAACGGGGGAGAATCCATGACCATTCTGATCAGCGCCCTGCTGGCTAGGGATTTACCCATTCTCTCCCTCCAGGTGCTCTGGTTGAACATGATCAACTCCCTCACCATGACGGTGCCCCTCGCCTTTGAACCCAAGTCCAACGGCCTGATGCAGCAACCGCCCCGCTATCCAGGAGAGTCGTTGCTGACCGGACGGCTCTTGCGCCGGATTCTGGCGGTTTCCTTCTTCAACTGGATTTTAATTTTTGGCATGTTTGAATGGGTCAAGGCGACCACGGGGGACGTGGCGATCGCTCGCACCATGTCCATTCAAGCTCTGGTCGCGGCCCGGATTATTTACTTACTGAGCATCAGCCAGTTAGGGACTAGCCTCCTGCATTTCCTCAGCCGTAAATCGGCATCCATTGCCAATGCCCCCATCTTGCTCAGCGGCATTTTGGCAGCTGTGGGACTGCAAGTGATATTTAGTCAGTGGGGCGTGATGAATACGCTCTTTGCAACAGCACCCCTAACTTGGAGGCAGGGGTTAATTTGCCTGCTGCCGATGGTGCCGATGGTGCCCTATGCAATTTTCGTCAATCAGATTGATGCACCCCGTCGTAATATGTGACTCGACTGCTATGGCTATCTAGGCCCTAGAGCCAAACTTGGAAAAAATTACATTTGAGCGGGAGGTGCCTTTGTACGTTCTGATTGGGGGCGCTGGCATGATGGGGTTGGAGTTAGCCAAGACGCTGCTGCACAGGGGGCACACTGTTGCCGTCATCGATACCGATGCTTCAGCCTGTCAGTATGCCCGCGAAAAAATTGGGGTCATGGCTTTTGAGGGCAGTGCCGTCAATACGACGACGCTCTTGGAGGCGGGTATTGGCAAAGCCAATATTGTCATCGCAGCCCTCCGAGAAGATGCCCTCAATCTGGCACTGGTGACACTTTCAAGGCACTACCAAGTTTCCCAAGTTGTTGTGCGAATGCGCGATCGCGATTTTGCTGAGCCTTATCAACTCGCCGGAGCGACCCACATCATCAGCACGACGGAACTGGCGATCAACCGAGTCGTCAATGCCATCGAGTATCCCCAAGTCGACGCCATGATGCATTTTGAGCAAGGGCAGATTGAGGTTCTCAAGCTGAGTATTCCCAAGGAATGCTACATCGTTGGGCGGAGCCTGGCTGAAATTGCCCAGGACCCTCGCTTTCCCAGTGGAACTCTAGTTATTGGCTATCAGGCCCATCTCCATGCAGATCTGGTGATTCCCAATGGCAGCACGGTTCTAGAAAGTGGTTCGACGATTTTAGCCGTCACAAAACCTGAACTCGTCCGACAAATAATCGACTTTATGGGGCTATGCTCCCCTTAATCATCTTTTAGAGACAGCAGCTTCTCATTTAGCGATTGCACGTATGCCTGAGTGGCTTCATCGGAGAGTAAGCCTTGACGCAAGGCATCGTTGATTGCACCTTTTTCAGCTAAGTAAAGACGCCGCAGGGTGCTGTCGAGGTAGTTTTGTTCTTCTAGGGTGTTAATGCCCTCTGCCAGGCGCTGGTTATAGAAGTCGCGTAGTTCTCGCTCGGAAGCCGCAACACGAGCTTGATAGGTTGCAAACAGCTCTTCATAGAGCGACTTGGGCAAGCTGCCAAACTGCAACAGATGCTGCAGTTCCTCTTGGGCCGCTTTTGCCGTGATCATATTGAGCTGCAGCGCTTCCAGGCGTTGGCGAATGACGGAGGGGGTCGATAAGCGCAGTCGTTTGACCAGCCACGGCAAGCTTACCCCTTGTCCCACCAGAGACACTAACACGGTGCTAAACACCAGGGTAATGACTTCAGGCCGATTCGGTAGCGTCAGCGGCAGGCTGATGGCTAGAGCCATCGAGAGGGAGCCTTTGACGTTCCCAGCGATTAGCACATGCTGCCAGCGTAGCGGCAAGGGGCGATCAAAAAATCGCAGCAAGAACAGTAGCGGATAAATTGTCAGGATCCGACCCATTTGGTACGCCCCCATTGCCAAGAGCGCGGCTGGGAGCGCCTGAACCAGAATTCGAGGATCGACCTCAATGCCGACCAGCAAAAAGATGAAGGTATTGACCCCAAACCCGGCATACTCCCAAAAGTTCAACAGGGTAACGCGGGTTGAGGCTGACGTGCGGCGAAAGCCCAAAGTACCGATCACCAATCCCGCAATCACGACCGCGATCGCGCTCGACACCCCCAACGCCTGCCCAATCTGAAAGGTGCCTAACGACACCGCCACCGTCAGCAGAATACTACTGAGGGCATCATCTAACTGGCGAAACAGACCGACGCAGAGATAGCCCAAGCCAACCCCCAGAATACCGCCGCCGATAAAGGCGATCGCCACCTGCTGGATACCGCCGCTCAGGCTGAAGGAGCCTTCCAAATGAATCGTTGTAATCAGACTCAGCAACACCAGCGCAATCCCGTCATTGAAGAGACTTTCCCCTTCCACAATGGTGGTGAGGCGGGCCGGCACAGGAATTCCTCGAAACGCCACAATCACCGAAACGGTATCCGTAATGGTCAAAATCACCCCTACCGCCGCCGCCGTAATCCAGGGCAGGTCTAACCAGGTTTGGAGCAAAGCTGAGGTAATCACCGCCGAGAGGATGACCCCCGGCCCGGCCAATAAGGCAATCGGTTTGAGGGTGCTCCGCAAACGGCTGATATCAGTATTGACGGCTGCCTCAAAAATCAAAATTGGCAGAAACAGATTCAGAATCACATCTGGATTGAGCCCAATTGCCTCAGGGAGAGCCTGCTTGGTAATCGCCAGTCCGGCCAACACCAGCCCCACAACATAGGGAATTCGCAGCCACCGAGTCACCAATGCAACGCCAGTGGCCACCAACAACAGCACAATTAGCGTATTCACCAGGCTGGTAATTTCCCCGATTGGCAGAGCCAGGGATTGCGCTTGGGCCAAGAGAGGTTGGGTATTTGCCAGCAGAAAATTTGACACAAAAGCTCCCTTTAAAGTGACAATTGCAGCGATGCTGCAAAAAGCTTACCGCTTCGTTTGTCACATAGCAGACCGAGCGGGCAGAGATATGGCTGAATGTCCCTATATGGGATTTTCCCAACTTTCGTGACCTGCGACAGCCGGGGTAAGGGCACCCGGCTTTTGGGGTTTGATTGACTGGGATTTTCAGTTAGAACATGTGCGCATGCAGCACTTCCACTCCACAGAGATAGGCGATGCCTGAATAGTCGTCGAAAAACTTAGCTGCGATCTCATCCGAAATCTTCACGGCCATATCCCGATTGGGAGTGAGCACCTCGAGCTTGATATTTGAGTAGGTGTCGCTGACGGTGGGTTGTCCTGACGAGCGCACATTGCGGCTGCCTTTGCCGCCAGCGTCTACCACCGTATAACCAGTGGCCCCGGCTGCATCAATGATTTTGGCAAGCTTCTTCAGCAGTACCCTTTCCGTAACGATGACGAGTTTGGTGGCTTGTTGGGTCATGTGTGTTACCTCTCGACGTGTGTATTAATTGATCTGTGCAAAAACTTAGGAACTTAGGAAAACGGCAGCACCGCGCACTATCGCGCTGATCTAGCCGCTGCGCTAGTCGCTGGGCCGGAGCACCAGCAGACCATACTCCCTCTAGGTTCAGCCGCCCAGCGCCTGGGCCAGCCCAATGAAGAGTGGTATTCCCAAGGCAAGCGCCACTGGCGTACCGACGGCTGTGGACGAGCCGATGTAGGCAGAGGGATTAGCCGACGGGATACCGGCTCGTAAAGTGGGTGGCCCTGAGATGTCTGAACTGGAGGCGGCAATGACGGCTAGGATGACGACGCCGCCAAGGCTGAATCCTGTAGTGACGTGGGCAATCATGCCGAAACCGAAGGCGATGATCCCATGCAGCAGCGGTGCTATTAAGGCATATAGAGCGTACCAATGGCCCACTTTGCGCAGCTCGCTGATCCTTGCAGCTGCCTCCATACCCATTACCAGCATTAGTATTGAAAGTAGGCCGCGGAAGAGAGGATTGAAGAAGCTCTCATAGACACTTTCTGGCCGGGTCAGTACACCTAGAGCGAGGCCGAGCAGCAGTGCCGATAGGGCAGATCCCTGGAGACTTTCCTTGACGATAGGCCATATCTCAACCTGTTTGTCTGCGGCGTCCTGCTCTTTGGGATATCCACCTGCGGTAATGCGCTGCTCTCTGGGATATCCACCTGCGGTAACGGGCTGCTTGCTGAGATACTCCTGTTTGCTGATAACCTCATCTGCCCTGCTACGCTGCTTGCTGAGATAAACGCTGGCCAAGACAATCGCCGTCACAAGCGCCGGGATGTCCATAAAGGGATAAAGTGCAGCGGCCCAGGCTTCGTATTCGATGCCTTCTGTTTCCAATAAGGTTAGGGCGGCGGCGAGGGTTGAGCCACTGACGGCACCGAACAAGCCTGCGGTGGCAATGGCATCCACGGTTTTGACTTTCGGCAGCCTGGCCAATGTGTGACGCCCGATGAACACGATTAGAATCCCCGTCACCACGGCAAATAGGGCAGGCAACAGCATCTCCGCCAGATTGGCATTGCGGATCGCAATGCCGCCGCTCAGGCCAACTTTTATGAGCAGCATGAAGACAATGAACTTATAGATCGCATCTGGAATTTGCAGTCGGCTATTGACGGCGGCAACGACCATACCACCAATTAGAAAGCCAAGTGTCGGGGACTGCAACTTCGCCAGGAAGAGCGTCAAGAAATCAGATAAGAAATCCACAAACAAATACCTCCTTCCGCCTCCTCTCACGAGGAGTGATTATTGTGACAAGTGAGCTTAAAAAGTTAAAGAAAGAAGGGTGAAGCGCTTCACCCCTACAACACAGGTGTTACGCAAGAACCTGTCAACAGGGTGTTCAGAGGTGGCTGTTCTCTGAACGGGGCAGGGAAACAAAGCTGTCCCGTACCTTTTTCAATAGACTTAAATCTATTGAAGATTAACTTTGCATATGTATAAGTCTATCTTAAAAATGCGTTTCAATTTGCGCCGCATAGCACGAATCAAAAACGAATGCTAAATGCAATTCATAAGTTTTTCTTTTATTCGGCAGCTTTTGGCCCATATCTGATTAATGTAAATAGCGATCGCAGATTTTTCTCTATCTCTTGCTGTTGGGCACCAAAGGCTCAGTCAACTCACACAGCGATCGCAGCCAAATCACACCCAAGATGTGACGCGACTGCGATCGCTGACCGATCACACACCTGTTTATCGGCAGCAGCAAAATTTTAGAACTACTTCAGAACTATTAACGACTCAACGACAGAATGCCCTAATCTACCTGCAGTGCCGGGGGTTTGGGTGGGTTGATGGGTTCAATCGGAGCGCTGCAGCGAGCAGCGTTGACCCAAAAGACTGATAGCAACAAGCTGACGCAGCAGCCAGTTAGAAAAATCCAGCCGTGAGAAGGTTCTAAGACACAGAGCAAACGGCGGTTACTGCCATATACCTGTACAACCCAGCCTTCGTTAATATCCAGTTCGGGTTGCGACTGTTTTGATTCAAACTTATCCATGATTTCCGCTTTATACCTATCGTGTGTATTGCCTACAGGACAAGGCCTGTATCGCACGGAACACCTGCTCAAAGTTCACCTGTGTGTTGGTAGCGTATTCAGAAACAAGATCACAGCTTTGAGTGAGCCAAATCTAGTTCATAGCCAAAAGTCTATGCTTTTGCTAAACACCATATTGTTTAGTTTATGCAATTGTTTTGCAGACGAGCGGTTTTTTATGAAAGATTGCCTCAAATTTGCAAACCCATTGTATAAGGCTGGCTTATGTACGACGTTTTCCTGAAATATTGCCTTTTCTTCTGTACATGCAGTCTTCCATTACTAAGATCAAGAGGCACTTTTCACTAATCGTCTGATCTCAGCAATCTTGGATTATGTTTAGTTCCTTCTCGCAGATATCAACAATGGCCCTTATTCCCCACGGTCACTGTTATCTGTGGCAAACTTCCCTGGTGAGCCTGCATGTGATTGCAGATGGACTCATTGCCCTAGCGTATTACTCAATTCCGCTGATTCTGGTCTACTTTGTGCGCCGCCGTCAGGATATTCCTTATCCAGAAGTTTTTTGGCTGTTCAGCGCCTTTATTGTTGCCTGTGGGACCACCCATCTGATGTCCGTATGGACTCTCTGGCATCCCGATTACTGGGTATCAGGGCTGATTAAGGGCATCACCGCAATTGTCTCCCTGGGAACAGCCGCCACTTTAATATCCATCGTGCCGCAAGCTCTAGCCCTTCGTAGTCCTGCTGCCCTTGAGGCAGCTAATCAGCGGTTAGCGCAAGAAGTGGCCGAACGCAAATCTTTGCAGCAGGAAGTTGAAGCCCGTGAAGCCCTTCTGACCGCCTTCTTCGAGGCCGCTTCGAGTGCAGATATTGGCCTTTGTATTATTGACGATCGCTGGCGCTACCGCCAAATCAATCAGGCCCTAGCGGATATAAATGGTGTTCTGGCAGAGCAGCATTTGGGCCAAACTATTGCTGAAGTGCTGCCTGACTTAGCTCCAGTGGTGACTGAGGTTTTAGAAGAGGTCAAACAAGTCGGTCAGGCCGTTAATCGGGAAGTGATCGGAGAAACGCCAAAACTGCCGGGAGTCAAGCGCTATTGGCTGGCTTCTTACTTTCCCATTTTAAATCCTGAGCAGATTGCTACCGCCTTTGGCATTGTGGTGGTCGAAGTTAGTAAGCTGAAGCGCATGGAGCAAACCTTACAAACCGTCAATCAGAACTTGGCTCGCTCTAACCAAGAACTGCAGGATTTTGCCTACGTCGCCTCTCACGATTTGCAAGAACCTCTGCGAAAAATTCAGGCATTTGGCGATCGCCTACAGACCAAATACAGTCAGGCACTGGGGGAAAAAGGGCAGGACTATCTGCGCCGCATGAATAATGCCTCCCAGCGGATGCAAACGCTGATTCAGGATTTGCTCATGTTCTCTCGGGTGACAACCAAAGCTCAGCCCTTCACCGCCGTTAATCTCAACACGGTGGTGCAAAATGTGTGCTCTGATTTAGAAATGCGAATTGAGCAAACTCAGGGTCAAATCGAAATTGATGAGTTAGGCACAATTGAGGCCGATCCCTTGCAAATGCGGCAAATGTTTCAAAATCTGATTGGCAATGCTCTTAAGTTTCATCGACCTGATGTACCGCCCAAGGTCAAAGTAGATCAGAGCGTTCAGGATCCCGCTAATCCCTTCATTCGGCTCCAAATTGCAGACAATGGTATCGGATTTGAGCCAAAGTATCTTGACCGCATTTTTATTCCGTTTCAGCGCCTACATGGCCGCTCAGAGTATGAGGGAACTGGTATCGGCCTGGCCATCTGCCGCAAAATTGTCGAACGTCATGGCGGTCAAATTACAGCCAACAGCAGGCCAGGTGAAGGAACTGTTTTTACTGTGACCTTACCCAAGCAGCAAACCCCGTAGAATACTTCTATCCCTTATTCTTCGTTTGCATGACCAATGTGCCTAGCGGCGATCCAGTCCCTATTTTGATGGCTGAAGATGATGAAGACGATCGCTTATTGACCCAAGAAGCCCTAGTGGAAAGTCGGCTGGCCAATCCACTCTATTTTGTCAATGACGGTGAAGAACTGCTGGATTATCTACATCATCGCGGGGCCTATCAAGATCCAGCTCTATCACCGCGTCCCGGTTTGATCTTGTTAGACTTGAACATGCCGAAGAAAGATGGGCGTGAGGCCTTACTGGAAATTAAGGCTGATTCGCATCTGCGACATATTCCTATCATTGTGATGACCACTTCTCAGCAGGAAGAAGATATTGTGCGCTCTTATTCACTAGGGGTGAACTCATTTATCGTCAAGCCTGTTACCTTTGAACAACTGGTTGAAGTAATCAAATGCATTGGCCGCTACTGGTTTGAGATTGTGGCCCTCCCCTCTAGAGAGATTTGAGATGATCGATAACGCTATTAGCGTCTTACTAGTCGAAGATGATGAGGATGACTTTTTTTTAATTCGAGATCTGCTAGATGAGGTACGAGAACAGCAGTTTCAGCTTGACTGGGTACCTACTTTTGAGCAAGCAGCCACCAGAATTGAGCAGCAGCGTCACGATGTTTATCTCGTAGACTATCGGCTGGGTCAGCATGATGGGCTAGAACTGCTACAGATGATCCAGCAGCGGCAATATCATGCTCCGGTGATTATCTTGAGCGGGCAAGGCGATCGCGAACTGGACATTGCCGCCTTGCGATCGGGGGCCGCTGACTATCTCGATAAAGCCTATCTTCAATCTTCTTTGCTAGAACACTATATTCGAGCATCGATTGAGCGCAATCGCGCCCTGAGAGCGCTGCGGGACAATGAACAAAAATATCGGCAGCTATTTGAGCAGGAGAACCGTCTGCGCGAGGAGCTGTCTCGCTCCAATGAGGCTTTAGAAGACTTTGCCTATATTGCGTCTCATGATTTGCAGGAGCCACTGCGAGCCATTGGCGGCTATACGCAGCTGCTCAACAACGAGTATGCCGATAGGCTTGACGCCACTGCCTCAGAATATATGGACTATATTCTCAACGGCACTCGGCGAATGCAGAGTTTGATTCAGGATCTGCTCACCTATTCGCGGGCCGGCAGCGACAGTCATCCCTTTAGCCTCTTTGCCTGCCGCCAGGCCGTTGAGGCCGCAATGAGTAACTTGCAGTCTGTCATTCAGGAAAACCAGGCCGCAATTGAAGTCGATTCCCTGCCTCATTTGCTTGCAGACTATTCTCAGATTGTGCAGCTCTTTCAAAATCTGCTGAGTAACGCCCTCAAATTTCGCCGCGACGTGCCGCTGCAGATCCAGATTAAAGCCCAACCTACTGAACACCAGCAGTGGCTGTTCAGCGTGGCAGATAACGGTATTGGCATCAAGCCTGAGTATTTCGATCGCATCTTCAAGATCTTTAAGCGCCTGCATACCCAACGAGAGTTTCCGGGCACCGGGGTTGGGCTTGCCCTTTGCAAAAGGATCGTAGAGCAACACAACGGTAAAATTTGGTTAGACTCTGAGCCTGGTGTGGGCACCACCTTTTATTTCACCCTAGCCCAGACTCCTTCTAAAACTGCTGCTGTAGCTGCTATCAATTCAGACTAAGAGACATGATAGGCGAAACCAACAAATACTTGAATATCCTGCTGGTTGAAGACTCTGCAAGTGATGCCGCCCTAATTCGCAGGGGGTTAAGTCAGAGTAAAATTAAGAACCAAACTCACTGGCTAGAAGATGGTGAGCGAGCGATCGCCTATTTGAGACAACAGGAGCCTTATACCAAAGCGCCTCGTCCAGACCTCGTTCTCCTAGATCTCAACTTACCCCGACTAGATGGGCGCGAGGTCTTGCATCAGATCAAATCTGATCCTGACCTAAAAGAGATTCCCGTCATTGTCATTACGACTTCAGCAGCCGAAAAAGATATTCAACAGTCCTATCTGCTCTACGCCAACTGCTACATCGTTAAGCCGTTTGACGTGCAGAGTTTCTTGCAGATGATACAGACAGTTGACAGCTTTTGGCTGAGGACTGCTGCTCTACCTTCCCAATAAGTCAACTATGACTCAGACTCCTTTTTCGATTTTAGTTGTTGAAGACAGCCCCAGCGACGCTAATTTACTGCATCAAATTTTCTCGCAGTCAGGCTCGGAGCAGTGGCGCTTAGTCTTTGTAGAACGCCTCAGCGAAGCAATTGATACCGTTCAGCAGCAGTCTTTTGATTTAGCGCTGTTAGATCTGTTTTTACCTGACTCTGATGGCCTCAATACCGTTATCCGGTTTCGCGAAGCCGTTTCTCACGTACCTGTCATCGTCCTCACGATTGCTAATGATGAAAAGCAAGCGCTACAGGCAATCAATCAGGGGGCACAGGATTTTTTAATTAAGGGCGAAATTACCCCTCAGTTACTGATGCGATCGATTCGCTATGGGATTGAGCGAGGACGCCTTACGCGGCAGCTACAAGTAGCCAATACGGAACTCGAAGCCTTTAGCTATTCTGTTGCGCACGATCTCCGAGCACCTCTGCGGGCCATTGAAGGGTTTAGCCAAGCATTACTTGAAGACTGTGGTTCTCAACTAAATCCTACGGGAATTGATTACGTAGATCGAATCCAAACCAGTGCTACTCGCTTAGGCAATTTAATTGAAGACTTACTCGCTTACAGTCGCCTTAGTCGAGCTGAAACGCCCGTAGAACCTGTTGATGTAGGCGTAGTGATATCAACGGCGCTTTCAACGTTGGAACATTCCGTGCAGCAGTCTCAAGCGCAAATTTTAGTTGAACAGCCCCTGCCAACTGTGATGGCTCATAAGCCAATTTTGCTCCAAGCGTTTCTGAATCTAATCTCCAACGCAATTAAATTTGTTCATCCCAAGGTTCAGCCTCAGATTCGGATCTGGGCAGAAGTTTTAGAGTCATGGCATAGCGAGTCCTTTCAGCCTGCTACTTCTCGTATGGCGCGGCTTTGGATTGAAGACAACGGCATTGGTATTCCTGAAGCGCAGCAGGAGCGAATTTTTGGCGTCTTTGAACGATTACACGGTTCTGAGTCTTATGCCGGCACTGGCATTGGCCTAGCGATCGCTCGCAAGGCGGTCGAAAAAGTAGGCGGTGAGGTTGGCGTTGAGTCGCAAGCGGGAAAGGGCAGCCGCTTTTGGATTGATTTACCGCAGGCCAGATCCTGAATACCCCAGTCTATCAATAGCGATCGCGCCGTACCGTTTTGACAACGCGATCGAACTGCCACTTACAGCATAGGTATAATCAGGCCGTGCCAGTGGGCTAGCAGCGCCATTTCTAGGCCGGGGGAGTCCGTAAACTGCTGCTGGTCGAGGCTGCGCAAAGCGTCTTGAGCTACCTGATCTGGACTGAGGCACTGGGCCATCGCCGTCACCTGCGCCTGCTCAGGCTAAGCGCGATCGGTCACATTTTGCTAGTCAAGGATCTTCTCATTTGCTCTTATATTTCAAGCTAACCTGATCTACCTTTGACTGCTTTTGATTAGTTGTAACATCTGTCGCCGTGAACAAGAACTCAGCATTGAGTTCTCCTTCCGTATAGTCCTTACCATAACCACTAGATTTAGTTAATCCGACATAATCATTAATAGTTATTGTTTTCTTGTCTGCTTCTCTTTTAACATTAAGCTCTTTGTTGTTAGCTTTTTCTGGTGGGCCATCGTCCTGTTGAACGCCGTAAGTATTAACAGCTTTGTTTAACTTTTCAAACAAACTACCGTTATTATCCTCTAGCTTGACCACATACCTTTCAGTTTGATCATAAATATTTTTGGTCTTTCCATGAGTTTGCGCCCAATCTGTATACCCTTTATCCGTTCCTCTGCCATACCAGGCTTTTACCTTTCTTTCCAACCTAATATTTTCAACATCCTCACTCTTGTCTACTTTGACAACATGCTGACTATTAACTGTTTTCTTCAGAAAATTATCTGACTTGTTAGTTACGCTATGACTTATATT
Source organism: Sphaerothrix gracilis Ecp01 (assembly GCF_030405905.1). Lineage (NCBI taxonomy): Bacteria > Bacillati > Cyanobacteriota > Cyanophyceae > Nodosilineales > Nodosilineaceae > Sphaerothrix > Sphaerothrix gracilis. The sequence goes on along the minus strand of NZ_JASATW010000020.1, from coordinate 64,248 downwards.
TGTTATTTTTCGGCTCAACAGGGGAACCTCTGTTGAGCTGATTTTTGCTACAGGCTGCGTGCTTTTTGAAATTACTTCATTACCCTTTTGCTGCACAACGTGTGTCAGTTCATGAGCAATTAGCTCTCGACCACTACGACTACTGGTGTTATATTCGCCACGCTTGAAAAATACATGATCGCCGATAGTAAATGCCCGCGAGCTTAAAGAGCGATTTAGTTTATCTGACTGACTATCTGTATGAACTTTTACACGGCTAAAGTTGGCTCCTATGAGCCATCCCATCGATTGTTGTAAATTTTGATCTAAAGGTTTTCCTTGGCCTTTAGCGTGATTGATGGAAGTTTCTAATGCTGTAGACGCCTGACCACCGTCTACAGCTCGCTGCGCTTGGATGATTGGCTGACGCTGCAACTCTTCTCTACCAGCTAGACCAAGACGCTGGATAGTTTTACGGCCAATCGGTGGTTGGGTTACTGGTGCATTCATTTGACGCACGACTTGCTTAGCGACCCGATCGGCTTCTTGCTCATACTTATCGCCCGCTTGACCAATTGTTAGCTTGGGTTGCAGAATTATTCCCTGACTTGAACCAGATTCCTGAGCCGCCAGCGATCGCATCACATTGTCCGTCATTGTCCCCCAGCCACGCTCTGACGCTGCTTCTGGCTGAGTACCCGACTCCTGTTTTGCCTGAGCCAAAGGTTTTGATTTGTCAGCAGCAGATTTCGATCGCGCTAATGAAGATTTCCAGGAAGACTTAGGTGCGTAAGTTTTCATGGGAGACTCCTAATAAAGATAAGCTGCGGAAGCAATCAGGCCGAGAGCGGTACAATCTCTAGAGATCATTTTCTCTACATTTTGACCACAACTAAAAATAACCTAAAGGAATTGCCGTAAAAGTTTGCACAGCGCTAGCGTTAATCGGCCTCATTTTTATGAACCGAGATTCTGTGTTACCTCCCGATTCATCAAATCTAGCTACCTTATTTCAGAGCTTCGATCGCCTCAGAACTTATCTAGAAGCTTATATCCAAGGCAAAGCGGAGAATCTTTCTGCCGAGGGCTTACTTGTAGACTTAGCGCAGTTTGCCGCTTTAGGCCAGCAGTTTCATCTATCTGAGTTTGAGCAAACCATCTTATTGCTGACGGTAGCGCTGGAGCTAGAACCCAACTTTCAGGCCCTCTGCGCCCAAGTGCAGGGCGATGCTAGCAGACCCTATGCCACTCTGGGACTGGCTCTTTCAATATTTCCTAATGCCGACTGGTCGGTTCTGTCACCGCAAAATCCGCTGCACCACTGGCAGTTGATTCAGACTGAGCCAGGGCCGTTGCTGACCCAAAGCCAAATTAACATCGATCGCCGCATTCTTTGCTATCTGCTGGGCGAGCCTGCGATCGCCTCTGAGCTAGCCAATCTGGTGCTGCCCGCTGTAACCGATACCAATACGCTGCCGCCATCCTACCGGGCGATCGCTGCGCAGGTCGCCGACACCTGGTCTGCAGCCGTGGAGAGTCAGCCTTGGCCGCTAATTTTCCTGACAGGAATAGAGATGACGGTGAGCCACCATATTGCGCAAGCGGCCTGCGATCGCCTGGGTTTGCAGCTTTGGGTCTTACCTGCCGCCGTCTTACCCACCAGTTCCTCTGACTTGAGCCAGCTGCAGCGGCTGTGGCAGCGAGAAGCTATCTTGACCCACAGCGCCCTGCTGCTGGACTGCGAAACCGCTGCTTCGACTGAGCCGGGACAGGAAACCGCGATCGCCCTTTTCTTGGAAGCCCTCAGCACGCCGGTAATTATTAGCAGCCGCGATCGCCAGCCGCGCCTGCGCCGCCCGCTGCTTACTTTCACCGTCCCGCCCCTACCTCATACCGAACAGACGGCTCTTTGGCAGGCCCATCTGGGCGAGACTGCTGATCTCAATGGCACTGTAAACCTTCTAGCCAGTCAGTTTCAGCTCAGCCCTGTCGCCATTCAGAGCGTTTGTGAGCAATTCAAAATCCAAAATGCAAAATGCAAAACTGGCACAGAAGGGGCTTCCGGCCAAAGTTTAGAGCCGGGAATGCAAACTCACCTGTGGACGCTTTGCCGCCTGCAGGCTCGCCCCAGCCTGGAGGATTTAGCCCAGCGTATTGAGGCAGTGGCGACCTGGGAGGACTTGGTGCTGCCCGATCGCCAGCGGCAGCTACTTAGGGACATGGCCGCTCACCTGAACTATCGCGCTCAGGTGTATCAGAGCTGGGGCTTTGCGGCCAAGGGCGATCGCGGTCGGGGTATTAGCGCTCTGTTTTATGGAGACAGCGGCACCGGCAAGACGATGGCGGCGGAGGTGCTGGCCCGCGCCTGCTGCCTAGATCTCTATCGGATTGACTTGAGTATGGTGGTGAGTAAATACATCGGCGAAACGGAGAAGAATCTGCGGCGTATTTTTGATGCGGCGGAAACCGGCGGCGTCATTCTGCTGTTTGATGAGGCCGATGCCCTATTTGGCAAGCGATCGGAAGTGAAGGACAGCCACGATCGCCACGCCAACATTGAAGTCAGCTATCTGCTGCAGCGGATGGAGTCGTATCAGGGCCTCGCCATTCTCACCAGCAATCTCAAGGACAGCCTAGACAAAGCCTTTCTGCGGCGGCTGCGATTCATGGTGCCTTTTCCCTTTCCGGATGCGGCCGCCCGCAGTGAAATCTGGCGGCGCGTCTTCCCGGCCCAAACGCCAATTCAGGATCTAGATTATGACAAGCTGGGGCAGCTCAAAGTGGCGGGCGGCAATATCCGCAATGTGGCCCTCAATGCGGCCTTCTTAGCGGCTCAGTCTGAGCAGCCCGTGAGCATGAACCACATTCGACAGGCGGCTCAGCGAGAATATTTGAAGCTAGAACGGCTCTTGACCACTGAGGAAATTAGGGGCTGGGAAAGAGACAGTTTGCCCTGATTGTAAGATTCATGGTCACTTTGGCTATTACTGGCCGGGTAGTTTGGTTTCAGACTGCAGTGCGATCGCCCCTTTGCCCAAGTCATCACCATCCGTAGTGAGAGTTGACCCCGCTATGCGGCTTAACTCTGAGCCGACATTTTTTCAGTAAAAAAATTGCCTACCTTAAAAAGCGCAATTAGTCACTGAGCTACGTCACCAATTTTGTATAGTTATGCTTTCTAAAAGGCAGTTTTATCAAGAAGCGTAATATTCTTTCATTGACGTTGCCTTTGAGTATTAAGGATTGTCAAAAACCTGATGCGGGCGATCGCGTAATGACTTAGCTTTTGTACGGAAGCCCTTTTGTCTGCGAGGCATATCAATGCTGGATGCAGCCCTGCTTTTTTTCCAGGAAGCACTCAATAACTACATCAAAATTAGGACGGGCGGCCAAAAAGAGAACGCCGTGCAGTTCGCTGAAATTCAGCCTCCCAGAGATATCGTGATGCAAAATAATGCCGTTACGATGCTGCTGGTGAATCTAGAAGAGGAGCGAATTTTTCGCGCCGGTGCGGCTCAGGTCAATCGCTTAGGAAATAGGGCTGATCAAGCCGCAATTTCTAATCTCTGTCTCAACTTTCATTTGCTGTTTATTGCCAATTTCAAAGAGTATGTGGAAGGATTAAAAATCTTATCCTTAGTCTTAAAATTTTTTCGCAGCTATCGCCTGTTTGATCAGCATCGTTTTCCTGCCCTGGACACGGAAATTCAGCAGCTTTCAACTGAGCTGGTCAACCTATCTTTTATGGAACAGAGTGAGCTATGGCGGTCTTTAGAAATGCCCTGCAGTCCCTCAGCGCTCTACAAAGTGAGAATGCTGGTCTTCCAGGAGACTGAAGCTGATGAAGTGGAAATTGGAGCCGAGTTAGGACTCATTCAGACCGTGACCTCGCAAATCTAAGAACAGGGCCATGCACTACCAGCCTTACCTCAGCCTGAAGCTGCTCCATCGCTATTACCAAAAGCAAGCCTGCCCGGATTTTGTCATTGAGCCAACGGCGGTCTGTCAGCGTTGGCTGCGCGGTCACCGCTTCATTCTCAAGCCGCGAGAAAACGGCCTGCAGATGCTCGTACCGTTGGTGTCTGATCAGCCTATGATCCCCCTGGCCGAGCCTCTAAACTTGACTTTTCTGCTCAAGCTTAAAAATCCGGCCTTTGTCAGCTTTACTCAGCTCGATCCTCAGTATCGCACTGGCCGCAGCCTCTACGTTTTTAGTCATGGCGTAGGCAGCCCCGCCGATACTTTAGAGCTAACGGCGACGGTGCTGCAGCGAGAGGCCCTGAGTCGTCCCGTTGAGCAGCAAACTGCCTTAGAAAGGCGCTGTAGCGCGATCGCTGAGCTGCATGCCCTGCGCCGCAGCGCCGTCTTTGGCGTGGTTGAGATTCAGGCCGAGGCTTGGCCGTCAGATTTGAGCCAGCCCCGCGATTTTACCCTTACGTTTCAGGCCAAGCAGCAAACCTGGACCTACTACCTAATTGCCAGCCAGCGGTCAGCGGCTGAGGAGTTTTCAATTCAGGACAAGGCGACTGAAATCAGCTTTACCCCAGCAGCGATCGCGCCGAGGGATCGGGTCACGGCGGCAATTCAGCAGCGCTTTCCCCAAAGTCAGCCAATTTTGCTCAAGTCTGCGGCTCCGGTGGCCTGCCAAGAAGCGGGCCGACCCAATCTGCAGCTTTTTCGCCAGGGTCATACCCAGCCCTGGATTCCCCATTTGCCCAACCCACCCAATCAGCACGGTACCCAGGTGATTAACGTGCTGGAAGATGTCTAACTGCCTGCCTCGACTAACATTGCCCCCACTGCCAAAACTGCCTCAAGGAGCCTAGTATGTCTACCTACAAAACCCCTAATGTTTACGTTGAGGAGGTCGCCACTTTGCCGCCGTCGGTGGTGCCGGTGGCGACGGCGGTACCCGCCTTCATTGGCTGTACTGAGAAAGCGGGTGCCAACGGCGAATATCTGGGTCGGCCCGTCCGCATCAGCTCAATTCTCGACTACACCACCATCTTTGGCGGCGCTGAGGCCACCGACTTCACCGTCACCCTAGACGAGAACGAGCAGATTACTCAGATTACGGCAGGCGAGGGTAGCGCCGTCACGCCCGCCTATCTGCTGTACTACATGCTGCGCCTGTTTTTCGACAATGGCGGCGGGCCTTGCTACGTGGTATCAATTGGGGACTATAGCGAGCTGCCCAGCAAGGATAAGTTTGCTGAAGGGCTGGCCGCTGTGCGCAAAGAAGATGAGCCGACGCTGATTTTGCTAACAGATGCGGTGAATCTGCCTGACCCGGTGGACTACTACGACCTGTGCCAGAGCGTGCTGCGGCAGTGCAACAGCCTCAAGGATCGGTTCGGCATTTTTGATGTTCTGGCGAGCGATCGCGATACCAACAGCATCGGCGCGGGGTTTAGGCAGGGCATTGGCACCGAATATCTCAAGTATGGAGCGGCCTATTACCCCTACCTGCAGACCTCCCTCACCTACCACTACACCGACGACTCCGTCACCCTCAATCGCCCCGCAGACGCCACGACAACCGCTAGCGCCTCGGTCGGGCAGTATAGCACCGGCAATAACGGCCTGCGGATTACCTACAGCGGCCCCCAGTCAGACAATCCCCGACTCAGAATCACCGTCACCGATCGCCAAAGCATCGCCGTAGAAGCGGTTGAGGGCGTCCTAACTATTCGCTTGCCCAGCGCCGGAGCCACCGCCGCTGATGTCTTAGCGGCCTCCACCGGCGTCGGTAACTACAGCCTCGCAGTCAACGGCACGGGCACAGCGACCCTCAGCACCCCCCTAGACGAAACGCCCCTCACCTATACCGCCAGCAGCACCAGCATTACCCTTGCCAACCCCTCCATCCAAACCGAAAATACCCAGCTTTACAACACGCTCAAAACGGCCCTCAACAGCCTGCGCGTGGTCTTGCCGCCCAGCGCCGCCGTGGCCGGGGTTTACGCCAAGGTCGATCGGGAGCGGGGAGTCTGGAAGGCACCGGCTAATGTCAGCCTAGCCTCAGTTATTGGCCCCACTGAGAAGATCACCAATGAGGAACAGGAAAACCTCAACGTCGATCCGACAGCGGGCAAGTCGATCAACGCCATTCGCAGCTTTACCGGTAAAGGCACCCTGATTTGGGGTGCCAGAACCCTAGCGGGCAACGACAACGAGTGGCGCTATGTGCCGGTACGCCGCCTCTTCAACCTGATTGAAGAATCGACGCAAAAAGCCACCAATTTCGTGGTCTTTGAGTCCAACAGCGCCATCACCTGGCTCAAGGTTAAAACCATTATTGAAACCTACTTAGAGGGACTGTGGCGGCAGGGAGCCTTAGCCGGAGCGACCCAGGCAGAAGCCTACTTCGTCAGCGTAGGTCTAGGCCAAACCATGACCGAGCAGGACATTTTGGAAGGGCGCATGATCATCGAAATTGGCATTGCGGCGGTGCGCCCGGCGGAATTTATTATCCTGCGGTTTTCCCACAAGCTGCAGCAGGCTTAGAGATTTCCTAACCCGTTGATTTCTTGCTAAAAGGAGCTATTCAGTATGGCCACTTCTGTCGATGACATTCGCAATAAATACCCAATTCCGGTCTTTTACTACCGGGTCACTATTGGCGGCGAGGACTCGATCGCTTTTTCCGAAGTTTCCGGCCTCAGCCTTGAGTACGAAACCATTACCTATAAAGACGGCCTCAGCTACCGCGACGGCGCTAAGCACATGCCGGGTTTAGGTACGCCGGTGAACTTGACGCTACAGAAGGGCATCGTCAAGGCCGATAGCTATCTGTTTGACTGGATTAGCACCATCCAGCTCAACACCGTGGAAAAACGGGACGTGCGGATTGACCTGCTGAATGAAAACGGTGAGCCGACGGTTTCCTGGACGGCTCAGGATGCCTTTCCTAAAAAGCTGGATGCTCCTTCCTTCAATGCCTCTAGCAATGAGGTGGCGATCGAAAGTTTGGAGCTGATGGCAAGCAAGCTCACGGTCAGTAATCCATCTATCTAATCCGTCTATCTAAACCGAGTCCCCACCTATGGTGAACCCTTTTGCCACCCCTGAGCTGTCTCTGACCGAGGCCCCGCCCGTCGGCTTTTATTTCACGGTGGCCTTTCTGGTCGGCGGCTTTCTGCCCAACCTGCTGGATATTCGCTTTCAGCGAGTCTCCGGCATGACCTCAACCATTGAAGCGACGGAAGTCAGAGAAGGGGGTGAGAATCTGTTTAGCCATCGCCTGCCTACCCGCGTCACCTATGACAATCTGGTGCTGGAACGGGGCATGGTGATTGGCTCAGCTCTAAATGTGGAGTTCAACGTCGCCATGAGTACCTTGCGGTTTCAGCCCGGTAATGTGCTCGTGGCGCTGCTCAACGCCAAAGACATTCCCATTGCTGCCTGGCTGTTCCAAAAAACCTATCCGGTTAAGTGGTCTGTTTCAGACCTAGATGCCAACCAAAGCGCGGTGGTGATTGACACGATGGAGCTGGCCTACAGCCGTTTTCAAAGCCTGAGGATATAGTGATGCCGGTTGAAATTCGAGAGCTGATTATCCGCACCACCGTGGTCAACAACGGCGGCGAGCAGGGGGATGCTGGGACAGCCAGCAGCGGCGGCGATGAGGCGATTATTGCCGCCTGCGTGGAGCAGGTTTTACAAATTCTAGAGCGCCAGCGAGAGCGATGATTTGGGGAAAATTAGAAAAACTAAAAATTAAGTCGTATCTGGCGGATAAACGGCAGGAGGGCGGCATTTTCTACGCCTTGAATAAGACCTATGAGGTGATGTTCAACCCAGAGTCTTATTCTTTCCGCTACGAGAACGAATTTCAGAAGTATCAGGGCATCAATACGGCAGGCCGGACGGCCCGTTATTCTCTGTCGCGATCGCGCACCCTGTCTCTTAAGTTCATCATCGACGACTCTAGCGCCACCGCAGGGTTAGCCGCTGGCGGCCCCTCCATTTCACTGGGCAAGTTTTCTATTCGCAAAACTATCCATGACCGGGTCGAGGAATTTCTCGATATTGCCGCCCGCATGGATGGCGATATCCACGCGCCGCGCTACCTGAAGCTGGAGTGGGGCGATCTGATTTTTGACTGTCGGCTGCAGTCTGTCGATGTCAGCTACACCCTGTTTAATCGCAGCGGCACCGCGATTCGGGCCGAACTGGACGCTGTTTTTCTAGAAGACTTAAATCTGGAAAAGCTGGCCAAGCTGACGAACAAAAGCTCCCCTGACCTAACCCATACGCGCACCGTGACTGGCGGCGATACCCTGCCGATTATGGCCCATCGCATCTACCGCGATCCCACCTACTACATGCGCGTGGCCCAGGCCAACCGGCTCAACAACTTTAGAAACCTCCGGGCCGGGACGACGCTCAATTTTCCGCCGATTAAAAATACTTAGTTAGCAAGCTGCCCATGACCGGTGTTGTCACCGCCACCATTTGGAATGTGCAGGGTCTGCAGGAAACGCAGATGGACCCCCACTACAACCTCCTGGCCATTGACATTTTGCAGGAGGTCAATCGCATTCCCACAGCGCAGCTGGTGCTGCTGAGCGGCGGCGATCAGCAGCCCTTTGAAATTAGCGATACTGATTTTTTCAAGCCGGGTCAAAAGATTAGGATTCAGCTGCGCTACGAAGAAGAGGCCGACGAAACAGTTTTTAGCGGCCTGGTGGTCAAGCACGGCATTCAGATCAATCGCCAAAAAACCATCCTGACGCTCTATCTCAAGGACGCCGCCATCAAGCTCACCCGGCAGCGCCGCAGCGCTATTTTTCGGGAAAAAGACGACATCGCCATTATCAAAGATATTCTCAGCGCCGCCGTCAGTCAGGATCAGCAAAAAAATATTCAAGACCTGAGCCTGGGCACATTCACGCCGACCAAAACCGCGATCGCCCACGGGGAAATGGTGCAGTTTTACTGTACTGACTGGGACTTCATCCTGGCGCGAGCTGAGGCCAACGGTCTTTGGGTGCTGGTTAGCGAGGGCGAGATTAGCGTCCAGCAGCCTCAAAGCCTGGGCGGTCAGCCCGTCACCCTGGTTTACGATCCTGGCCTAATCTACGACCTGGAAATTGAGGCCGACATTCGCGATCAGTTTGAGGCGACAGAGGCGATCGCCTGGGCTAGTCCCAGCCAAGCCCTGACCGAGGCTCAGACGGCAGACGAGTACGCGCTGGAGCTGTCTAACCTCGATCCTGCCGCTCTTGGCCCGCTGGTGGGGGCCGGTCAGCGCCAGTTGGTCAGCGGGGCGGAACTCGTGCCAGCAGAGGCCAAAGCCTGGGCCAGCGCCCACGCCCTCAAGAGCCGCCTATCGATGCTCCGGGGCCGCATTCGCCTGGCCGGCCAGGCGGGGCTGCGCGTAGGCGACGCGCTGCAGCTGGAAAACTTTGGCGATCGCTTCAACGGCACTACGCTAATTACCGGCGTCCGCCACCGGGTAAATGAGGCAGGCTGGCAGACAGATATTCAGTTCGGCCTTTCAGCGGCTCCCTTGGCGACCCGTGACGACGTGATGGCGGCTCCGGCTAGCGGCCTGCTGCCAGCGGTGCAGGGTTTACAAATAGGCATTGTGCAGCAGGCCGATCTAAAAGACGAGCTGCGGGTGCAGGTGCAGATCCCGCGCCTCACCCCCACCCCCAACCTCCCGGCTGAGAAAAATGACGGTCTGCTCTGGGCGCGGCTGGCCACGCTGGAGGCGGGCCTAGCCGCGGACGGCAAGCCGGGACGGGGGACGATGTTTCGCCCGGAAAAGGGAGACGAGGTGATTTTGGGCTTTCTCAACGACGATCCGAGGCAGGCCGTCATCCTGGGAGCGCTCTACAGCGATAAAAATAAGCCGCCCGTGCCGGTGGCTGCCCAGAACAATCAGCGCGGCATCTTTACTAAAGAGAAACTGAAGCTGGCTTTCAGCGATCAAGATAAATCAATTCGTTTGGAAACGCCCAATACTAATCGCATCATCCTGATTGACGAAGACGGCGCGATTTATATCGTCGATGAAAACAATAACCAGCTAACAATGAACGCAGACGGAATTCAAATCAGTAGCGATCAGGATATTACGATTAGCGCCAAAGGCAATATGACGCTGCAGGGGAAACAGGTCGATGTCAACTGAGTTATCAAATCCCAAAAAGCCTTCATTTTTGGGCAGAGGCTGGGGCTTTCCGCCCGCTTTTAGCCGTCAGGCCGGAGCCAAAATGGTGGCGGCAGAAACGGATATTTTGCAGAGTTTAAAGATCATTCTCTCCACCCGACCGGGAGAGCGGCTGATGCAGCCAGACTTTGGCTGCGAGCTGAGTCAGTTTCTGTTTGAAGAAATGAGTCAGGCCGTGATTACCAGCATTCGCAGCGTGGTTGCCGATGCGCTGCTCTATCACGAACCGCGGATTAAAGTTGACCGAGTTGATGTGGATGCCAGTCAGGCTGAGGCCGGACTGTTGCTGATTCAAATTGACTACACGGTGCGGCAAACCAATACGCGATCGAACCTGGTTTATCCCTTTTATCTCAACGAGGCGACGGGATTTTAACAGCCTCAATTGACCTGAATAAAAACGCCAAAATCTGCTTTTAACCTGATTAAAATTCCGATAAAAATGTCTGACTATATTCTGATTGACGGCGACACGGTTAATTTTAATACCGCTTTTGGCCTAGCCACCGTAGTTGTGCAGCCAGGCACTCTCAGCGGCAGCGGCAAAAGCAGCCTTAACGGTAAGGCCATTTGTATTGAGGGGGACGAAGCCAACGTCTCAGTGGCGGGCTGCAGCTACGTCACCAGCACCCACTCAATTGCGGGCAGCGGCACCCTGAAAATCGACGCCCTCGGCAGCGATCAGGTGGCGACGAAGACCCAGAGCGCCGGACAGCCCGTCTTGCTCAAAGGCAGCCTGTTTACGGCCAAGTTTGAGGTTCAGACTCCGGCCCAGCAGCCCCCGCCTGGGGCTGGTTCGCCGACGCCGGATGCCAATCTGTCCTATCCGGGGAACGGCACGTTTACCACCACCAACACCCAATGGACGGGCACTTAGACCGTTATTGCTCACTTTTTTCCTAAAAGATTCAAGCCGCAAACTGCAAACCCATGGAAATCAAGGCTCAGGTTTTTCGAGATGGCACCAGTCAGCGCCGCCGATCGCTGCGATCGCTCGATCCTAGCTTTATTTCCGTAGAGGAAAGAACCCTGGCGGACTGGATTCGTCTCGTTCAAACCTACGCCCAAAGCCTGCGCTATTTCGACAGTCAAAACCAGGTGGCGGGAGACTGGGCCGACTTTTTTGCCGGGGACGCCGAGGCGATCGCGGCTGCGGTTGACGCCCTAGCAGCCGGTAGCGATTGGGAAGCTGAAGCGGCTAAAGCGGCCTTTCCGGCGGCAATGCTGAATCTGATTGCCCAGCCCCATCTGGCCCTATTTTTAACCTTCCTGAAGCTGCTGCAGTACCCCCAGCAGCAGTTTCAGGCTCTGACCCAGCGCCGCCTCGACTTCTACTATCGTCAGGTGCTGCGGCTGACTGCCAAGGCGGCGGTGCCCGACCAGGCCCACGTGGTTTTCAGCCTGTCACCGGGGGAAAGCGAATATTGGCTGCCCCAGGGGACGCGGCTGAGTGCGGGGACCGACTCTGAGGGCAATGACCTGCACTATGCCACCGACGCCGATCTCTATCTCACCCCGGCTCAGGTTGCCAGCGTCAAAACCCTCTCGGTGGAAAAGGTTTCCATTGACCTAGAAGCAATTCACCAAGCGGGCGATCGCAGTCACGCCGCCTTTGCCAACATGCTGGGCTGGGCCATCGGCTCGCCCAATCAGGGAGATCCGCTGCCGCCGCTGCCGCCCAGCGATCCCCTCGCCCCGGACGATGACACCTTTACCGCTATTTTGGCCCTGTTTGCCGAAATCCAGGACTACACCCTGGAGCAGGTCAGCGCCGCTCGCCAGCAGTACATTCTGCATCAGCTCTGCTTTGCCAGCCTAGACGACTTTCAGTTTTGCCTGGGGGTGCACAGCCGCGAAATTGGCAAGCAGCGGGGCGAGGCTGACGTAGTGCCCCCCAGCGACCTGGAGTGGCAGCAGGTCTATCGCCTGGTGGAAAAAGCCTACCGCAAAAAAATTAACCGCGATCGCCGCCTGCAGCTCAAACAGACCCATCAGAGTCAGTCGGACCCAGAGGTAGCTTTTCTGGAACTGTGGCGACAGGCACTGGGGGATCCTGTCGCCGCAGATCCGCTGCCGCCTTTTCCGGCTCAGCAGGAGGCCGATTTATCAGCGCTGCAGGCCGATACCAGTGATGCTGCCGCCCGCTATATCCAAGACCAGCTTTTTCTCAGCGTGGCGGACTTTCAAAAAATTATGGACATCCACCGCCGCCTAGGCGCTGATTGGGAGAACCCGGAATGGGAAGAAGTCTACCGCCTGCTAGAGCGGGCCCAAACCCGCAAGCGCGGCTTTACCTATCCCCCCATTGGTCGCACTGAAGTCCGCTCCATCTGTGCCTCGGCGGTGGCGACTGCTGCACCAGAACAGCCCTTGACCCTGCCCCGCTTTCAGCCCTTCATAGCTGCGCCTCTCTGCGCCTGTGAGTCAGTGCAGGCCCTGGGCGTAGCGATCGCCTCGCCGGTGCTGCAGCTCCAGGCAGGCCATCGCCAGATTACCCTGACCCTAGCCTGTGAAGCTCAAACCTTTAACCGCGATCGGCTCACCGAGCTGCTGGCCCAAGGCGATCGCCCTTTCAGCGTCGCCATCAGCAGCGCGGCGGGCTGGCTGCCAGTGGAGCCGGTCCAGTTCGCCGTGGGCGATTTTTTCCTAGAGACGCCCCTGAGTACTTATCCGCAGGCAGCCTGGGCCGTGATCTATCAGAGCGCCGAGGCCGATTTTGCCCAGGGGCGAGACGGCGGCCAGTATCTGCGCTTTGCCGATGGCAGCCTCTACCAGATTGAGGCAGTTGCCAGTCCTAACCGCGTCCAGTTGCGGCTAGTGGGGGTCGTGGGTGCCGGCGAGACCGTTGACCAGTACCCCAGCCTGGATCTGGGCGGAGACAGTACGGTGCTGAGTCACCTACAGCTCAGCGAGGACCGGCGAGAGCTGCTAGATAGCCGCAACCGCTTCAGCCCTGAGGACGTGGGCAGCTTCGTCATTTGGTCGGATGGGGTCATTTTTCAGATCGCCGAGTTTGCCAATGCCGGGCGAGTGGGCATCCACCAGTGGGGCTATCTGCCTGGCACCGGCGAGATTCGCAAGACGGCCCAGATTGCCTTTGCGGCGGCGCCCATTGCCCGGTTTACCGACATGACGCCGGTGGGCATCGCCCTGACGGCTGCCGCCGATGAAGCGGCCCGGCTGCTGCCGCGAGATATCGGCACGCTGGTGGCCTGGGCCAGCGGTGAGATTTACAAGCTGGTGGGCCTGGTCAGCGATCGCGAAGCCACGGTTATCCCCATAGGCCGAATTGGGCGATCGCCTACCCCGGATACCCCCATCGAGCAGTATTCGGCGGCGGGTATCTATCTCAGCAGCCTCCAGTTCAGCTTTACCCTGGAAGCCACTCAACCCGCCATCACGGTGCCGCCCGCCGCTGAGGCGCTGTCAGCTTTTCAGACCCCCTATCCGGTGGTGAAGCTGCTGCTGCAGGCGGATACGGCAGAGACGGCCTACTATCCTATTTTCAAAGATCTGCGCCTGGAGAAGGCCAGCGTCCAGGTCGCGGTGCAGGGGGTGCAAGATTTGCAAATTCGCAGCGATCGCGCTGTCCTCAGCCCTAAGAGTCCCTTTGAGCCTTTTGGCTCCCAGCCGGTGGCCGGTGCCAGCTTCTACTTCACCCATCCGGAAATCATCGCCAAAAAGCTGGATAGCCTGTCGCTAAAGCTGGAATGGCTGGGCCTGCCCGACAGCTTTGCCACCCACTATCACGCCTACGCTAACACGGGTCTAACGCCCCAGCCGCCGGTCATCGACAATCACAGTTTTCAAGCCCGCCTCGAACTGCTGCTCAACCGCACCTGGCAGCCCCTCGGTACGCGATCGCTGTTTGAGAGCCTGCCTGCCGGAGCAGCTGCGGACTTATCCTCCACGGCGACTTTGCACTATGACCCAGCCAGCTTTGCCGCCATCCCGACGGCGGGACTGTGGCAGGTGATCAAAGAGCCAGCTAGCAATGATCTGCTGGATCACGATCGCTATTTTCGTCTAGAGCTGACCCGCCCGGACTTCCAGCACGCTCTCTATCCGCTGGTGCTGAATAAGGTGGCCCTAGCCACAGATTCAGCGACTAAAGCCCTGACGGTCTACGCCCCCTACACCCCCAAGGTCAAAGCCATCAGCCTGGACTACCGCGCTTCTGCCGAAATTGATCTCTCAGCAGCCAGCGAGACGGCCAGCGGCCAGCTTTTTCAGCTCCATCCTTTTGGCTATCTGGATTTGCAGCAGGCTGAGGATAAGACCTGCTTGCCCCAGTACGAGGGCGAGGGCAGCTTACTAATCGGGCTGCGTGACGCCCAGCCGTCCCAGCAGTTAACCCTGTTTTTTCAGCTTGTGTCCGGCAGCGGCAATGCCGATCTGGCCCAGCCAGAGATTCAGTGGAGCTATCTGACGGGCGATCGCTGGCAGCCTCTGCAGCAGGCCGATATCCTCTCAGACAGCACCCACGGTTTAGTCGATTCTGGCATTCTGCATCTGGCCCTGCCGGAGGCGATGATAGCACAAAACCAGCGGCTGCCGTCCGGTCTCTACTGGCTGCGGGCGGCGGTGAGTCATAATGCCCTCGCCATTCCCGACATCCTGGATATTCGCACTCAGGCAGTGACGGCCACCTTTGTCGATCAGGACAACGACCCGGCTCATCTGAGTCAGCCCCTCGCGGCTGACGCTGTCGAGGCTTTGGTGGAACGCGTTCCAGCGATCGCCCGCGTCAGCCAGCCCTACAGCTCCTTTGGCGGCAGGCGACAGGAAACCCCTGGCGCTTTCTACACCCGCGCCAGCGAGCGGCTGCGTCACAAACAGCGCGCCCTCACCACCTGGGACTACGAGCGACTGGTGCTAGAGCAGTTCCCCCAGATTTACAAAGTCAAGTGCCTCAGCCAGGCCGAACAGTCCCATGTCCCCAGCGCGGCGCGGGTCACGGTCGTCGTCATTCCCAACATTGCCAACACTGCCCCCTTCCTGCCCCTAGAACCCAAAGCTCCCCAATACCTGCTGCAGGCGATCGCTGCCTACTTGCAGGCCCATACCTCCCCCTTCGTCCAGGTAGCGGTGAAAAATCCTCGCTATGAGCAGATTAAATACCGGGTGGCGGTGCGGTTTCGAGCCGCCTACGAGCAGGGCTACTACCTGAAGCAGCTCAACCAGGAGTTGGTGCGCTTTCTCTCGCCCTGGGCCTATGAGGAGCAGAGCGATATTTCCTTTGGCAGCTCTATCCACAGCTCGGCGGTGATTCACTTCATCGAGTCGCGCCCCTATGTGGATTACGTCGCCAATCTGAAGCTGATTGAGCAGGTAGAGCTGGCCCGCGATCGCTCGGCTGCCCGCCCCACCTATCAGGTGAATCCGTCTAATCTGGCTCAGGTGAAGCAGGTGGATTCCATTCTGGTATCAGCGCCAGAGCACATTATTGATTTGATTACCACCGCTGACTATGCCGCCGAAGAATTTGAGGGCATCGACTACATGATTGTGGGGCTGGACTTTATGGTGACGTGATTTTAGCGGTGACGTGATTTTAGCCAGGTTCTCTTGCCGCAGTTACTTAAACTCGTATTAGGAAGCATCTCTATGGCCGGTCAAAAAAACAGAACCCAACTGCAAGCCCTGTTCAAGACGGGTGCTAAACCCTCTGAGGACGATTTTCGAGACCTGATTGATTCAGTCTTGAATATCCATGATGACGGCATTGAAAAGCCGCCGGGGGTGGATACGCCGCTGAAGATTTTGGCCCGGGGCGAGACGGAAAACCTGCTGGATTTTTATGCAGACGACATCCAGACCTGGCGCTTGAATCAACAGCCTGCTGGGGCCAATCCGGGACTCAACTTTGAAACCGGCGGCATCAGCAAACTGTTTGTGGAGAGCAGCAGCGGCAATCTGGGCCTCAGTATCACCCAGCCTACGGCCAAGCTGCACATTCAGCAGTCGGGCAGCCAGGATGCCCTGCGCATCGACGATGAGGCTAACGACACGACGCCGCTGCTGATTGACGCCGCTGGCAACGTAGGTATCGGCAAAGCCCAGCCTGATAAAACCTTAGACGTGAACGGCGACGCCGCGATCGCGGGTACCCTCTCCGTCACTCAGACCAGCACCCTGACGGGCAATGTCGGCATCGGGACGGCTGCCGACGATGAACTTAAGCTGAATGTGGCAGGCAACAGCGCGATCGCGGGCACCCTCTCCGTCACTCAGACCAGCACCCTCTCCGGCAATGTCGGCATTGGCACCACGCCGGGCACGGAAAGATTGAAGGTGAGCGGCGATCTTGCTGTGAGCCAAGCCAGCACTTTGGCAGGCAATGTGGGTATTGGGATTGCCGCTAACACGGACCACAAGCTAACCATCTATGGAGGAGAACTGGCGCTTAAAACAAATGACAATGAAAGCGCCCAAAGTATCCTGTTTCAAAACAGCGGCGGAGCCTATACCTGGCGAATTTACCGCGAGAATATTGGCAACAACAAAGCCGATTTGAAAATTGCTGGTGGAACTAACGGTGACTTTGCCGCTCTTACCGACTATGTGCGTATTCAAGAGAGCGGCCACGCTACGTTTTCTAAAAATCTAACCGTCTCTGGCACAGCCTCTTTCACAGGTAATGTTGATCTGAGCAGCAAGCTGACTATCCCCGGTGGGCAACAGCTTATCTTTGCTAATGGTGATACTAGCAACAACCTAAAACTACGGCTTTGGGATGGCTATGGACTAGGGATCAATAGCAGCACGCTGTTCTATGCCGCCAACGGCAAGCATTCCTGGCGAGATGCCAATGGCGCTAATGAGAGAATGTTACTGACAACAGCAGCCAGTGGCGGGTTGACAGTAAAAGGCACAGGAGACTCCTCCTTTGCAGGGAAGCTAGGGATTGGAACTGATGATCCCAGTGAAAAACTAACTGTCAAAGATGGCGATATCAAGATTGAAGGCGGACGCTATCGCCGCTTAAAGATAGTCTCTGATAAATATTGGGCGGGGATAGAGCTTGTAGCCAGAGAACAGGGCGAAGCCGGAAATCCTCACATTGACTTTACCCACGGCGATCTCGATTCTCCTAACTATGGAATACGACTTTATGCACCGGATAACAATTCGTTGCTAATCGATGGCGGCACCTTGGGCTTTGTCAGTAATGGCCATAAACCGCTTCAGCTCAAAAAATTTACAGGCAATGATAATCCTCGGATTAATACAGGCTATTCCACTGCTGACTGGGTTGTGATTATTGCTGGCTTTAGCGTTTCTTCAGATGACAAGGCGAAAGGACAATATGTTTATACCTATGTGAATAGCGGTAAATGGTGGATTGCCGCAGACATTTTAGGGCCGCAGGATAAATGGCAAATTAATGTTTTAGCAATTCGCACCAGTTGGGTGCATTTAGTTAGCAAAATTTAGGTAAGGTGGGCATTGCCCACCCTACGACAGCTTTTTGATTGTTTAGCTATCAGGAAATATGCAGATGAAACAGCAGCTTCAGCAGCGCTTACAAGCCCTTAAAACTGAGTTTGAATCGGGCCAGAAGGTATTGGCAGAATTAGAGGCCAAGCAGGCGAATGTTCAAAACACCCTGCTGCGGATTCAGGGGGCAATTCAGGTTTTAGAAGAAGAATTAGCCAAAGCGGACGAAAATAATCAGGCAGCGTTGCTGGACAACGTTGCTACCGAAGCTGAAGAAATGCTGGGTGAACCCATATCAGCTAATTCAGCAAAACCCTAAATCCGCTTCAACGGACACTGGCAGTAAGCCTAGAACTTGAATTCCAGACCGGACTGCCCCAAGCGACACGACTATTGGCAACAACCGACCCAGCAATTGCTCTCTCATGGCCGACTCTCTGACAATTACTAACGCCCCCCTCGCCCATGCCGGTATGGACTACGCCCGGCTGCGGCGAGAAGGGATCAAAATCATTGAGCAGCTAGCCGGTAGCCAGTGGACAGACTACAACGCCCACGACCCCGGTATCACCATCCTAGAAGCCCTCTGCTATGCCATCACCGATCTGAGCTATCGCCTCTCTTTCGACATGGCAGACCTGCTGGCGTATCCAGCCGAGGCCCCCGGTAGCCCCCTGTTTCTCACCGCCAGAGATAGCCTCACCGTCAATCCCCTCACCATTGCCGACTATCGCAAGCTGCTAATTGACATCGACGGCATCAAAAACGCTTGGCTAGAACCGATCGAAACGCCCCAGCCAGAACTTTACTACGACGCCAACAACGCCAAACTTACCTTCAGCAGCCTAGATCTAGCTGAACCTGTTCACCTACGAGGGCTTTACCACGTCCTGCTAGAGCAAGAACCCGGCTATCAGGCAGCGGATTTGGTGAGTGCGGCTAAAGCACGGCTGCACCAGCACCGCAACCTCTGCGAAGATTTTGCTGAAATTCGGGTTTTGCCGATTGAAGAAATTACGGTTCGAGCTGAGATTGAAATTGCCGACGCGGCCGATCCCCATCAGCTCATGGCCCAGCTGCATAGGGCGTTAGATAAGTTGATTTCGCCTGTTCTTCCCTTTGTCAGCCTGCCAGAGCTGCTAGAGCGGGGCGTTCCAGTTGAAGAGATTTTTGCGGGTCCCCGGCTGCAACATGGATTTATTGATGACGACCAGCTAGAGGAGTTCCAGCGTCAGAGCGAGCTGCATACCTCAGATTTGATTCACGTCATTTTGAATCTGCCGGGGATTGAGACCGTACGGCAGATTACGATCGCCAGCGATCGCTCCCCCACTCCCCAAGCCTGGGCGCTGGATTTAGACCAGCAGCTCACTCCTCGGCTCAAGCCGGTCAGAGCCGCGATCGCCGCCGGAGATATCCGCTTTTACAAAGGGCAGATTCCCTGCTCGCCGACCGTCGAGCGGGTCGAGGCCAAAGCTGCCGTCTTAGAAAACACGACCGTTCCCCACTCGCCCCAGCTCGACCTGCCTGTCCCCGCCGGAGACTACCGCCAACTGGCCGAGTACGAGTCTATCCAAACCGAGTTTCCCCTAGCCTACGGCATTGGCGAACTGGGGCTGCCCGCTTCTGCTAGCGATCAGCGTCAGGCTGAGGCCAAGCAGCTTCAAGCCTACCTGATGGTTTTTGATCAGCTTTTAGCCAACTGTTTGACCCAGCTCGATCAGGTCAAAGCGCTGTTTTCCCCTGAAAACCGAGACGTAAAGACCTACTTTGCTCAGAGTCTCGCCCACTTTCCCGGCGGCGCGGCGATTCTGGCTGAAGGCTATAGCGATCGCCTAGAGAGGCTACCGGAAAGCGAGGCGATCGCCTGCGATCGCAAAAACCGCCTGCTGGATCACCTCATGGCCCAGTATGGTGAAACGTTTACCGAGGCTTCCCTGCTCTACCCCGACGCCGATGTCTCAGACCTCAGCCGCCAGCACAGCGTCATCCAGCCTAAAGTTGATTTTGTCAGCCAGTATCGAGCGGTCAGTGCCGATCGCAATCGCGCTTTTAACTATACGCTCAATCCCAACCAGCTAGAAAACTTTCAAAACGTCTCAGGACTGAAGCGGCGACTGGCTCGCCTGTTAGGCATTGAACCGAGCAGGCGTTTTCTGGCCTCTTCTAATAGCGAAGGATTTTATCTGATCGAGCATATTCTGCTGCGACCGCGAGCGGCAGGCGCTACGGGTGCTGCCTCCGGGGAGGCAGCCAGTCCAGATTTTCTCAGCTTTGCCCATGCCATCAGCGGCTTCAGTCCGTCTGAGCGGCCAGATCAGGTGACCTGCACCTCGCCCCAGCACGGACTGCAGGCAGGCGAGCAAATCACCATCTTTTACTCCAGCTACTACAGCGGTACCTATGAGGTGATCAACCCCCAGGCAGATACGTTTGATATCCTGCACGAGTTCGTGGCTGCAGACACGGGAGAGTGGGTCAGCAGCCAGCAGTTTCCCGATCCCTTTTCTTTCCAGGTCAGCGTCATTTTGCCCGACTGGCCCCAGCGGTTCCGCTCTGCGAACGTGAAACAGCTTATTCGCAATACGCTAATTGCCGAAACCCCGGCCCATATCCATCTGCGCCTTCACTGGCTGACGTCAACCAAGATGCGCGAGTTTGAAACCCTCTACGCCCTCTGGCTGCAAGACCTCTCCGGCAACGTCACCGACAGCACCGAAGCGGCCACCGCAGCCACCCGCCTGATCAATTTTCTAGAGCTGGGATCGAGCGAAATTCCTGACTTTCCGGCCCTGGTAGGCTACATGACGATTGGCGAAACCTTCGTAGTGGCCTGAGACTGTCATGCCCCAACAGCGCCACGTGATTAAACAGCAGATTTTAGAGCTACAGATTGACTCTGAAGTAAAAGCCTTTGAACTGCAAAACCGCATCAGCGCCCTCTACCGCAGTCAGGTGGTGCCGCTGATTGAAGCCTACTGCGATCGGCTCAGCGATGCAGACAGTATTTATCGCATCGATCGCCTGGAAATTGACCTGGGTGAAATCGAGCTGGCCGCTTTAGAAACCGACTTTGTCCAGAAAATCGCTGCTAGTTTAGCGCAGCAGCTCTCCCAACAGCGATTATCGTCCCCAGCCCGTCCTGCAGATTCGGCCACGGCTCTCTCTGACTCAGCTGCTGCAGCCCTCACCCCCTCAGCCGCGCCGCTCAAAAATCCCACTGTCCGGCAGACTGCGCCGCCTATCAGTCCTAAAGAAGCCGATTTTGAACTTTTGCAAGACTTTATCCACACGGGGCGCTTTCCCTGGTGGTGCCAGGTGCAAACTCAGTCAGCCCTGCAGGAAGGCTTTACTCGCGTATTGGCTGATTTGCCGACCAGGCTCAAAGCTTTACTCAAACAGGCGCTGGTACAGGAGAGGCCCAGACAGCGAATACTCTACCAGTTCTCTGAGCAAATGCTGGCAGAGATGCTGAAGCTGCTGCTGCCGGGGAGCGATCGCGCGGTGCAAGCCTATTTCAGCGATATGCAGCGGCTGCGGCCCCACATCGCCTGCTGGCAAGGCGTCAGTCCGGCGCGGCTCAGACAAATGCTCTGGCAGGGGCTTGGCTCACAGCTTGCCCTCAGCTCAGCCGCGCCGCCCAGGCTAGAGACGCTGTTGCAGAGCAATCTTTGGCAGATTGCGGCTCAATTGCAGCTAGAAAAGCGATCGCTGGTGCAGCAGCTACTAGAGGCTATTGAGTCTCGCCAGCAGGCAGGAGAGCGTTTTGCCAGTGAGCTGCCGCTCCTCCTAAGGGCGATCGCCCAGCCCCAGAGCGCTCAAGTCGCTACGGCTTCTACCCGCCCAAACCCGGCAGAAAATCTATTGCAGACCCCAGCGGCGACTGCGCCAGCGCTAAAAAATCTAGAGCGATTACTCAGTCTGCTGACTCAGCTTCGAGCAGTTGCCGCCGCCGCGATCGCGCCTCTCGGCTCCCGCCTCGACTCGCTTGTACGGCAGACCGAGGCGCTACGACAGAGGCTGAGCGATCGCCCGCTGTCCGTTCTCTCTCACAGCGCGATCGCTTCGCTACGGCAGCTTGTATCCCAGCTTGACCAGCTTGTGACTCAGCTTGAGGAATCCGCAATTGCCGCTACTTTGCCGCCAGTGGTGCTTCAGGTTGAGCAGGTGATGGCGGCGATCGCGTCTACTATTACCACTGCTCACCCCCCAAGCTTTTCTGCTCAGGACTCAGATAGCTTCCCACCAGACGAGTCCATCTACATCAACAATTCCGGCTTAGTCCTGCTCTGGCCCCTTCTCAGCCGCTTTTTAGCAACTCTGGGCTTAGTGGAATCGGGCCAGTTCATCACGCCTGAGGCGGCCCCCCGCGCCGCCCTGCTGCTGCAACACCTCGTAGACGGTTCAACTGAGTCCCTAGAAGCCAGTCTGCCTTTGAACAAGCTGCTGTGCGGCCTCAGCCTAGGCGATCCCATTCCCTACCGCTTAGACCTAACAGAGACTGAACGTGATGAGAGTGAGCAACTCCTTTTAGCCGTGATTCAAAACTGGTCAGCCTTGAAAAATATCTCTACGGACGGTCTCAGACGCGCCTTTTTGCAAAGACCCGGCCTGCTGCGTCGTCGTCAGGACGGCTGGCTGCTGCAGGTAGAACACCAGACCCATGACATCCTCCTCGATCGCTTACCCTGGAGCATTCGCATCGTCAAGCTTCCCTGGATGTTGACGATGCTGCAGGTGGAGTGGTTTGCTGAGGAAGTTTAGTCAAACGAACGGCTCAGGATGCTTCCTGGGGGTTATCGTTAATCGTGAGATTCCCCGGCTATTGCCGCTTCCTTGACAAGAGAGGCAGGCAGGAGCTTGTCTCTACTGCTAGTGTCCCGAATTTTGAACTGCTAACTTTTAACTATTTAATTAATCCGGAAATTGCAGCTTGATTGAACTCTCTTTGGTCATTCCCATCTATAACGAATACGAGAGTATCCCTAGGCTTCTAGACAAAGTTCTACGGGCCGCTGACGCTTTGGCCAGTGCCTATGAGGTGATCTGTGTTGACGATGGCTCAACAGATGGTTCAGCGAAGTTGCTGAAGGAACTGGCCGCTCAGCACAGCCAGCTAACGGTGCTGCTGCTGCGCCGCAACTATGGCCAAACCGCTGCTATGGCGGCTGGTTTTGACTATGCCAGGGGGCAAGTCATTATCACTTTGGACGGAGACTTACAAAACGATCCAGCCGATATTAGCAAGCTGCTCCACAAGCTAAATGAAGGCTATGACCTGGTAAGCGGATGGCGGATTAATCGCCAGGACAATCAGGTCACGCGCTTATTGCCTTCTAAGATAGCTAACTGGCTAATTGGCCGGGTCACCGGAGTCAATCTGCACGATTATGGCTGTTCCCTAAAAGCTTATCGAACTGAAGTAGTAAGAGACATGAATCTCTATGGTGAGCTGCACCGTTTCTTACCGGCGCTGGCCTCCATAGAAGGCGCTCGCATTGCTGAGATTCCCGTCAATCACTATGCTCGTCAGTTTGGTCAAAGTAAATATGGTTTGGGCCGCACATTCAGAGTAATCATGGACTTAGTAACGGTCTATTTCATGAAGCGGTTTTTGACTAAGCCCATGTATGTATTCGGCCTGCTAGGCATCTTTTCGATGATGATTGGCTTTTGCCTCGGTCTGTATTTGACATTCCTGAAGCTGGGCTTAGGGCAATCTATTGGCGATCGCCCATTGCTGATACTGGCTGTCGTGCTTTTGCTGGCCGGAATTCAGCTTTTTTGCTTTGGCTTGCTAGCAGAGCTAGTGATGAGAACCTATCACGAGTCCCAGAAACGTCCTATTTACCGCGTCAGAGAAGTGTTGAGAAAACCTATCTCATAAGCGATTAGGCTTAGAGACATCGACACTCTGCTATGGCCGAATTAGCCTTGCTGAGGGTTCGCTAGCTGAGTTCAGCCAAGGGAATGCCGCAACAATACAGGCATGTTGAGATACACCAGCGTATTAGCCACCTCCAGTCGTTTCCAGACGGTATCCAGGGAGCCGAAGCTATCCACGACCCACTGGTCTTGCTCCAGCAGCGCATCGTGGGCCGCTTTAAATTCGGCACGGGGGATTTCGCTGCCACCGGGCCGATACTGCATAGAGTCAGGCGGCACCCAGGGGAGTCCCGTCATTTCTGCCAGTCGCTGACTGAGGGTAGACTTTCCTTCGCCCGCATTACTAAATACGGCAACTTTTTTATGGTTTTCTTCTCTTTGACAAGCTGCCTAACGGCTCAAATCGGCAGTAGACAGCAGCGAAATCAGCATCTGTAGCCTGCGATCGCCCGTTGTACTTGGATGGTTATGCAGCGATCGCGCTGGCAGACATCAATCCTCAGCAGATTGCTCACTGCTCCAAAAAAGCTGAAGCGCTGACTCATCAAATATGAAAGATTCTTTACCCGGAGGGACGCGAGCGATCGTCACACCAATGCGTTTGAGACCAACGGCACGCCCAAGAAACCGTAAATAAATTTCCGAATTGGGATTGAGCGGATGATGAAACTCGAACGCATCCATTGAATTGATGTCTGATGCTTTTAGCAGAGAAGGTTGTTCGTCAGTCATGTTGGTGTTTTCCTATCAAGTTGGTAAATGTCTGAACGACGGATTTTATGAGGACACCTCCTGACCAATTGTATGCTGCTTGAAATAGGGGTTCCGCCACCGCCATACCAACCAAATGACGAGTGACAGCGCGGCGATCTCAACGATAGGGTGGATAGTCTGGCTTTCGTCTCCATTATCCGCATCTGCTGCTGCAAATTCATAATCAGTCTCCTGCTTGGATGTCCGGTCAAAGTTACAAACGGATGAGGAGGATGTGCCCACAAAGCAGCACGTCATAAGGAGCGCTCCGTGAAGAACTTCCAAATTTCATCGGGGGCATTGAGGGTCGTGGGGGTAGTACCTAGCAGGCGAGGGAAACGGAAGTACGGCTGCGCGATAGTGTGCCCCCCACCATGCACCGCATATAGACTCACAGTTGGACCATTCGGCGAAGTCCACGTCGTTTGGTCCATGACCTCATCGGCATCGTCCCCGCGAATCTGGGTGCGGGTGGACGATGCCAAATCGGTACCGGCAAGCTGGACAAAATACTCCGCTGACGACTGTGCCGAGCGGACGGTCCCGCGCTTGAGAAATCCGTAGAGGTTCACCTCACCACCTGTGAACGGGTTGAGGGGGTCGTTGGTGCCGTTCATGATTAGGACGGAGACCGGCTCTCCTGATGGGGTGCAGTCCAAGTTGTCGAGCGTCGGTAGGTTCGCGCCGATCGCGGCCACGGCGTGTACTGAGCGCGGCATCTCCAAGGCAAGGCGGTACGCCATGTGTCCCCCATTGGAGAAGCCGACAGCGAAGACGCTCGAGGTGTCGGCCCCGTACTCAGTGGCAAATCGACGGATCAGGGCGCGGACGAAGCCAAGATCGTCCACGTTGAGCGTGTTGGCTGCATAGGGACCGCTCTTACGGCAGTCGTTCCAGTGCTGCTCATAGCCGTCGGGGTACACCACGATGAAGCCGTGCTGGTCGGCGAGGCGCTCGAACTCATAGCCCGTGTACACGCGCATCGTATCACTATCGGCCCTCGAGCCGTGAAAGGCGAGTAGGAGCGCCGGTTGTTCTGGCAAATCGGCTGGCACATAGGCCTGGTAGGTGCGCTCCAAGCCACCGACTTGGACGCTGCCTTGCTGGATGGGCGCGCTAAGGCGGGGTGCTTCAGGGGTGCTAGTGTGGATCAGGTACAGGTACGCCGCCGAGAGCACAGCGGCTCCTCCAACCATCACACCGGCACCTACACAAAGGATCTTTTTGAGCATGGGTCGTCGCATGACTGAAGGTCACGAGGGTGTGCAGGTTGAAAGAACGTCTAGGAAGTCTATGACTGGTAGCACAGTACCATCACACACTCCTAAAGTTGCCCTGTTAGATGGGCCATGTTGGAGTAACCCAACTGGTGAAGGATCCAGCTCTTGGGGGGAATTGCAGGATATTAAGGTAGCCACCTAACTCGCAATTAGAGGGAAAGTTTCCACCTAAGATCCTCATACGGGTAAATAGGCGGAAATATTTCCGCCTAAGATCCTGTTTTGGGTATATAGGTGGAATCACATCAGCCTAATGCCCCGACATGGCTAAGTAGGTAGAAGTATTCAGTATAACCACCCTCCTAAATGCTGAGAATTATCGAGGTGCGTTTGGGCGATCGCGTTCATCAATGTTGAGCCTGTTTGCGATCGCTGCCAATCAGCAAATAGCGGGTTTGCTTTTGGTTGCGTTCCCAGGTCAGCGCCCGATCCAGCAGCACCGTATGCTGATGAACATAGGCTTTGTGCCGTTCCAGCAGTTCCAGCAGGCCCGCAAAGCTGGTCTCAAAGTCGTCTAGCCCTTCCCAAAAATAGACCCAGTTGATCTCGCCAATTTCGGGGTGCATGTTGGGAAAGCTGGAGTGCTTCATTCAGTAATTAGGCTTAACCTCAACAATCATCGATACTCAACGGATCCGCTTGGCTAGTCCCCCCCTCAGACTTGATGCTCAAGCAAAGCAAAATCATTAAGAGTTAGACAACAATGATGTTTCTAAAGTAGACTGCAATAAAATATAGATATAAAACTATGGTTTCTCCGTTGAGTATTTACTGAAGTCTATCTTCGTAAACGCACAGAGTTCTGCCATCTTTAACAATACCTGTCCTGCGATGTTGACATTAACTATTGTCTGGCTGGTCCTGCCGCTATTTCTAGGGCTAATTAGTTATTTGTTGCCGAGGGTAGCCCAAGTTATGGGCATAGGCGTTGCGATCGCTTCCTGCGCCTACGGTCTCAGGCTGATTCTTGACCCGAATCCTCTCACCCTGAATCTGCTGGATAGCTTCGGGGTTACCCTGCTGCTAGATCCCCTAAGCGGTTTTTTTATCCTTACTAACGGGTTAGTGACGACGGCAGTACTGCTCTATGTCTGGCAAAGTGGCCGGTCCGCATTCTTCTACACACAGCTGAGTATTCTTCACGGCTGCGTCAACGCCGTTTTTGCCTGTGCCGACTTCATGAGTCTATATGTGGCTCTAGAAGTTATCAGCATTGCCGTTTTTCTACTCATTGCTTACCCTCGCACGGATCGAACCATCTGGGTGGCGCTGCGTTACCTGTTTATCAGCAATACGGCCATGCTGTTCTATCTGATAGGGACAGTACTGGTGTACCAAGCTAACAACTCCTTCGCCTTTAGCGGTCTAAGCCAAGCCCCGGTTGATGCCATAGTGCTGATTTTGGTGGGATTATTCACGAAAGGAGGCATTTTTGTCTCGGGCCTCTGGCTGCCCATGACTCACTCAGAAGCGGCAGTGCCAGTATCGGCCATGTTGTCCGGCGTAGCTATCAAGACTGGCGTGTTTCCCCTTCTACGCCTGGCCCAACTGATGGACAGTATGGATACGACCATTCGTCTCCTCGGCCTCGGCACTGCTGTTTTGGGTGTAACCTTTGCTATGTTCGAGACTGATATCAAGCGGATCTTTGCCCTCAGTACCATTTCCCAGATGGGGTTTGTGCTAGCGGCTCCTCAGGTGGGGGGCTTCTACGCCCTGAGTCACGGGTTGGCTAAGGCGACCCTGTTTTTGACTACCGGCAGTTTACCCAACCGCAATCTCAATCAACTGCGCCAGACTCCCATGAGCCGAGCGGTCTGGCTGCCTCTCACGCTGGCGGGACTTTCAATTGCAGGCATACCGCTGCTAGTCGGGTTTGGGGCCAAAACTCTGACCTTGAAAAGCCTGCTTCCCTGGCAGCAGATCGCCATGAATGTTGCGTCTGTTGGGACGGTAATCGTCTTTGCCCGGCTGATCTCCTTGCCCCATCAGCAAAAGACGGAAAAATCTACAGCTCCTGGCTTCTGGCCCGCCATACTGTTGCTGCTTGGCGGACTAGTGGTCGCTAGCGGATTCTACCTAAACGCTTACACTCCCGCCAACTTAGTTAAGACTCCGGCTATCCTCGGACTGGGGTGGTTGGTCTATGTCCTGCTGGTGCAAAAGGTTTCTATCACTCTGCCCCGCGCTATGGAACAGATGGAACAACTTGTGGGGACGATGAGCCTGGTGTTAGTTGGCCTATTCTGGTTGGTTCTAGCATGACCCGGTATGGGAGGAATTCATCGTAACCGAGCAGGAAATGCGGAGCCTCGTTGAGCGTTACCTCAGTGCCTATAACGCTTTGGAAGTTGAGGGCATGATGGCGACTCGGTGAGTAGCCCCCTTCTAGGGTCTATAGCTTGCTGTAAGGCTTGATAAGTGAAGCCATATAATTTCTTGTGCGTCTTCTCTCGAGGTTTCTATCTATGAATAAGGTGCTGCTAGTGACAGGCGGGAGTCGTGGTATTGGCGCTGCCACCGCTTGTTTAGCTGCCGCTGAAGGCTACGACATCTGCCTCAGCTATCTCCAGAACCAAGCCGCCGCTAACAACATTGTCCGTTTGGTCAAGCAGCAAGGCCGCAATGCCATTGCGATCGCTGCTGATGTTGCTTCAGAACCTGATATCCTCCGTCTCTTTGCTGAAGTAGACGAGCAGCTAGGCCCGCTCACGGCTTTGGTCAACAATGCAGGTATTCTAGAACCGCAAAAAAGGGTCGATAGCATGGAGGTAGCGCGGCTGAACCGCGTCTTCTCAACCAACGTCATTGGCAGCTTTCTATGTGCTAGAGAGGCCATAAAGCGGATGTCTACTCGTATCAGTTGTATGAGTAACCCTCTCGGCTTGGCTCGTCGCGGCCTACTCTGCAACTGCTATCGCGGCGGCAATGGCGGAACGTCTCATCTGTAGGCGAAATACCGGAGAGATCGTGTATCTTTCGACGGTTACTGCAACCAACTCTTCTGCGC
>NZ_JASATW010000020.1:23873-35710 GCF_030405905.1 Sphaerothrix gracilis Ecp01 | reverse complement strand
ACAGATATTCATGCCAGCGGCGGTGAGCCAGACAGAGTAGACCGAGTAAAGTCATCCATTCCCCTACAGCGCGGTGGGAAAGCAGAAGAAGTTGCACAGGCGATTCTGTGGCTGCTGTCAGACCGATCTTCTTTCACTACTGGTTCATTTATTGACGTCATGGGCGGTGCCTAGAGAAGCTATGCCGCGTCTCCTAAACTTTGGGTAAAGCCCCCTTTGAGGGCACCTGACAACAGATCATAAACAGCTCAGCGGATAAACGCCGAAACTGCTTGGATGCAGCGATCGCGTCCTTAAGCTGGACAAGCCCAAAAATGAATTAGCCCAGCAGCCAGAATTACCTCAGTACTGACTCAAGAGTGGCGGGCTGCTCAAACGTACGAATTGACTTAGGCTGAATAAACACAGTCTGCTGAGGCTTAAACTGCAGTGTCTGAAATTGCTCGTGATTGAGGTAAGCGACAACAGATTGGGCATTTTCTAGCGTCATTTCTAGCCGAATGGTCCAGCCAAGATGGACGATTCGCTGAATGGTTGCTAAGGAACTGCCGTAGGTTGCCGTTGGCAAAATTTCAATATCGTGAGGACGCAAAAATACCTCGCCCTGGGCTGGCAGGTTTTGATGCAGCGATCGCCAGGTTGGATCGGGCGACAGCACATTGACTGCCCCGATGAAACTCATGACAAACGGCGTAGCAGGATTTTCGTATATCTCTGCGGGTGAGCCAACCTGCTCAATTTGTCCCTGATTCATGATGACGATTTCATCTGCGATTTCCATTGCTTCTTCCTGATCATGAGTGACAAAAACTGTCGTCACGTGAACCTCATCGTGTAGACGCCGGAGCCAGTTACGCAGATCCTTGCGGACTTTTGCATCTAATGCGCCAAATGGCTCATCCAGCAGCAGCACCTGAGGCTCGATCGCTAATGCTCGTGCCAGCGCCACCCGTTGACGCTGCCCGCCTGAAAGCTGAACCGGATAGCGATCGCCCAGATTGCCTAGCTGGACTAGATCTAGCAGCGTTTCGACCCGTCGCTTAATTCGCTCTCGCGGCCAGCGCTGAATCTCCATAGCAAAAGCGATATTTTTCCGCACGGTCAGATGCTTGAACAGGGCGTAGTGCTGAAACACGAAGCCGACATTGCGATCTTGCACCCGTTGATGGGTCGAGTTATGGGCAGACAGATAAATGCTGCCTGAATCTGGTACCTCCAGTCCAGCAATCAGCCGCAGCAGCGTCGACTTGCCTGAGCCAGACGGCCCTAGCAGCGCGACCAGCGAACCTGTTTTCACCTCAAGGCTGACTGGCTGTAAGGCTTGGAAGTCACCAAATCGCTTAGAAATATTTTCGATTTTAATGCCCATCGCATTGTTCAATCCTTAGTTTTTTCAAAAGGGTTACCGAGCACGGGAGGTTCGTGAAGCGCGATCGCCGAAATAAGCTTCATCCACGCTAAGCCCATTGATCCTGCATGTCAAGCAGAAATAATCTCAAAATGCATTTAAAATGTTTTGCGATTAATATTAGATTTTTTTGTGTTACAGTCTTTTCCTAAGGACAACCGCTTCGTTAACCCGTCCTCATTTTCTGGAGGTTATTCATGTCGTCATCACAACGCTCGCCGCGCGATCGCACGGCAACCCAAGCGGCTACCCATCAGCCGTTATCTGATCTGAGATTGTCTGGTCATAGGTATGCTGTGTCCCGCCGAACGGCGCTTCTGCTGGCGGTCGGAATTGGAGTGATGGGGGCTCTCTCAGCCTGCAGCTCTGGCACGACATCCAGTGCCGATGCTGGAACCTCGTCTGAAACGCCAGCTCCAGCCGAGAAGGTGGAACTGACGCTGGTGTCGTATGCCGTGACTCAAGCGGCTTATGAGCAAATCATTCCCCAGTTTGTTGAGCAGTGGCAGGACGAGACCGGGCAAGACGTTGTATTCAACCAAAGCTATGGTGGCTCAGGCTCTCAGACGCGGGCCGTATTAGATGGTCTGGAGGCTGATGTTGTAGCGCTGGCCTTGGCCCTAGACACGCAAAAGCTGGAAGAGGGTGGCTTAATTGAACCAGGCTGGGAGCAAGAAGCCCCCAATGACGCGATCGTACACAAATCGGTTGCCGCCTTAGTAACCCGTGACGGCAACCCCAAAAATATTCAGGGGTGGGAGGATTTGGCCCGGAATGATGTTCAGGTAGTGACGGCAAACCCGAAAACATCTGGCGGAGCCCGCTGGAACTTTATGGCACTGTGGGGACAAATTACTCAAACGGGGGGAGACGAAAGGACAGCGCTGGACTACGTCACAAAGGTCTATGGCAATGCTCCCATTTTGCCTAAGGATGCGCGCGAGGCTACCGATGTCTTTTTCCAGCGGGGTCAGGGCGACGTCCTAATTAATTATGAGAATGAGGTGCTGCTAGCTCAGCTAAATGGAGAAGTACAGCCGTATATTATTCCTGACGTCAACATTTCGATTGATAACCCAATCGCCGTCGTTGACGCCAACGTCGATAAGCACGGCACCCGTGAGGTTGCAGAAGCTTTTGTCGAGTTTTTGTTTACGCCAGAGGCTCAGCGTGAATTTGCCAAGGTAGGGTTTCGCCCGGTCAATCCAACCGTTGAGGCTGAGTTTGCTGAGCAGTACCCTAAGGTCGAAACCCTGTTTACGGTTGACGATTTAGAGGGTTGGGACGCTGTGCAAACGAAATTCTTTGCCGACGGGGCTGAGTTCGACAAAATCCAAACCAAAATTAGCCAATAGATTCCATTCGTGCTGGCGGAAATTCATCTGCTTTCTATCTCACCGTTACTGGCGTGACATAGCTAAATTTGGCGCTTTTGTAGGGGACTGACACCCGTAATGACATACAGCGAGCTGTTTCTAAAACACCATGACTTTCTCACCCCCTTCTATGCGCCAGTCCTTCTGGCATCAGTTGAGCCATCTTTCTTGGCCCTGGCGCATTACATGGATTTATCTGACACTGTTTCTGTTTCTGCCGATCGCTGCGCTCATTCTCAAAGCAAGTACCCTCAATCTGGCAGAAATCTGGCGAATTGCTAGCGACCCAGTCGCATTATCCACCTATAACGTTACTTTTCTAACCGCTCTAGCCGCTGCTGTGCTCAATGGCTTTGCCGGCCTCATCGTCGCCTGGGTGCTGGTGCGTTATGAATTTCCCGGTAGGCGCTTTCTGGATGCGGTGATTGATCTGCCTTTTGCCTTGCCCACTGCCGTTGCCGGTTTGACCCTTTCAACTCTCTATAGCCCTCAGGGCTGGATCGGTGCTGGGCTGGCTCCCTATGGGATTACAGTGTCCTTTACCCGGCTCGGTATTTTAGTCGCAATGACCTACATCTCATTGCCCTTCGTTGTTCGGACGGTACAGCCCGTTTTGCAAGCAATGGAGGCTGACGTGGAAGAAGCGGCTTGGTCAATGGGGGCGTCGGCCTGGCAAACCTTTTGGCGAATTATTTTACCCCCACTGCTACCTGCCCTATTAACCGGTGTAGCCATGGGGTTTTCCCGGGCAGTGGGTGAGTATGGCTCAATTGTACTGATTGCCGGAAACATTCCTTTTCAAGATTTAATTGCTCCAGTATTGATATTCCAGCGGCTTGAGCAATTTGACTATGCCGGAGCCACGGTGATCGGATCGGTGCTGCTGCTGATTTCACTGGCCATTCTCATTGTTATCAATCTATTGCAATCGCTAGGAAGGCGCTATGGTTAAATCGCCTCTAAGTCAGCCGCGATCGCTGGAAAAAGGCTCTGCTCAATTTGACTGGCGCAAATGGGGACTGGTTAGTTTTGTCGGCCTCTATCTCATGCTGGTATTGCTGTTGCCAGCCTTGAATGTGTTTGTGCAAGCGTTCAGGGGGGGACTATTTACATTTTGGACGGCAATCACCAGCAGCGAGTTCATTCATGCCGTAGGCTTGACGGTGCTGACGGCAGCGATCGCCGTGCCGCTGAATACTGTATTTGGTTTGTGCGCCGCCATTGCGATCGCCCATAAAACCTTTCCAGGTCGCACGTTGCTCATTAGCATTATTGACTTACCCTTTTCAATTTCTCCAGTGGTAGCGGGTCTGATGCTGGTACTGCTATACGGCAGTCGAGGTTGGTTTGGCCCGCTGCTTGAAGCTGCTGGCTTCAAAATCATCTTTGCCCTCCCCGGCATGGTCATGGCAACTATTTTTGTGACTATGCCGTTTATTGTCAGAGAAGTCCTGCCAGCCCTAGAAGAGAATGGCACCGACCAAGAAGAAGCGGCACATACGCTGGGAGCCTCTCCCTGGCAGACCTTTTGGCGAGTTACGTTACCCTCAATCAGATGGAGTTTGCTCTACGGGCTGATTTTGTGCAACGCCCGGGCAATGGGTGAGTTCGGGGCCGTGGCTGTCGTTTCCGGCAACATCAGGGGTCAGACCCAGACCCTGCCGTTATTTGTGGAAGAAGCCTATGTGCAATATCAAACCGAAGCTGCCTATGCCGCTTCAGTTTTACTCGCCGGTTTGGCTCTAGTCACGCTGGTCTTAAAGCATCTGTTAGGCAATACCGCCGGTATTCGTCATTTACGTCATTGAGGTTGAATCGAATTTGACTGCTAGAAGGTCCAGAGAGAAACAGCAATAATCTTTTGTGAGAATAAGCTTGTGAGAATAAGCTCACGGATGCCTGCTGTTTCCAAATCACTTTTGGCTTTCTGCATCTAAACTGATTGTTGATTTGAATGCTTGGTGCTAGCATACGATGAACTGAGAAAGTCAGCTTAGTTAAAGCTCTGCCTCATGTACCACTTTGGCAATGATCAAGCAGCGCTTTAAGCGGGGGAACCAAGCTCTTTTGAGCATAGGGGCGAATTTTCAGCGTGACACTCTGAAGAAGGGCATCTCTCAGCCCTAGCCCGTCAGCTAACCTCGTCAGCATTGGGAGAAGACTGTGATAGGCGATCGCTACAGGTCAAATCGGTTGACTCTTTTTGACAGGTAGGGCCCACTCAACAGGATTCTTATTTGGACGCTCAGTGATTAAAGTCCAATTTGAATAAAGGTACTATCACCTATGATTTTGGTGAGTTTGGCTGCAAACGTCAAAATCTTCGCCATGAAGCCGCTTCGTGGCGTCTTGAAGCCCGAGTTTCTACTGCCTATTTTGGGATTTGCCGGCCTGATTGGGGTGTGGTGGCTGGTGGCGCTGCTGCGCCCAGAATTGATGCCTACTCCGCCTCAAGCCCTGGTGGAAAACTTAGACTACATTTTACATCCCTTTTACCGCAGAGGTCCTGGGGATATTGGTTTAGGCTGGCTGCTGCTCGCTAGTTTACAGCGGGTCATCATCGGCTTCTTGCTTGGGGCTGTCGTAGCTATTCCGATTGGTTTTTTGATTGGAATGTCAAGAACGGCGAGGCTAGTGATTAACCCAGTGATTCAGGTTCTTAAGCCCGTTTCCCCACTGGCTTGGCTGCCGATCGCCTTGGCCATCTTCAATGTCGCCAATCCTTCCGCAATTTTCGTCATTTTTATTACCTCCTTGTGGTCAACCATCATCAACACGGCCCTTGGTGTGGCAAGTGTGCCGAAAGATTACTTGAACGTGGCGCGCATGCTGGAGATGCCCGTATGGAAAAAAGTGGTCAAGATTATTTTGCCAGCGAGCCTACCCTACATCTTTACGGGTCTGCGAATTAGTTTGGGTATTGCCTGGCTGGTGATTGTGGCAGTAGAAATGCTGACAGGCGGAGTAGGAATTGGCTTTTTTGTTTGGGACGAATGGAGCCGTCTGAACTTAAGCTCTGTGTTTTTAGCGGTATTTGTGATTGGACTTACTGGTTTGGTGCTCGATTACCTGCTGAGCCTGATAGAAAGCCGCGTTACTCACCGCACCGCTCGTTCTTAGTCACCCCTCAACAAAACTACTATGAACCGCAAGATAAAACGTAGAGCCTTTCTGCAAGGCTTGACGGCTGGTGTCTCTACGATTGCGCTAGCTCGTTACGGAGACAAGAGCCTTGCTAGCGCTAGAGAAGATTCAGACCGTAGACTTTTGCTCAATCCTGAAAATTTGGAAAAACCTAATTTGACGATTGGCTATGTGCCGGTCAATGACTGTGCCCCGTTTGCCGTAGCCTATCAAAACGGGCTTTTCCAGAAGTATGGCCTGAACGTTACCCTTAGCCGAGAAGCCAGCTGGGCTAACTCTCGCGATGGTGTGATCTTTGGTCGGCTCGATGCGGCTCCTGTGGTTTCCGGCGCGGTTATGAACGCTAGGGTAGGCGCTGAAGGAGCGCGGCGGGCTCCCCTCTGTGCGGCGATGACCATTCATCGTCACGGCAACGCGATGACCCTAAGCAAAGAACTCTGGGAAAATGGTTTGCGCCCTTGGCAGGATTATCAAGGCGACCTCGACGCTTTCGGACGCGACTTTCACAACTATTTCAGCGATGCGCCCGCCCATAAGCGATCGCTTGCTGTGGTCTTAAGCTCCGCTATCTATGAGTACTTCGTTCGATACCTGATTGCGGCAACCGGCTTGGATCCAGTAGAGGAGTTTCGCATCATTATTACCCCCCCGCCGCAGATGGTTACCAACATGCGCATTGGTGCCATGCAGGCCTACATGGTGGCAGAACCTTGGAACACGAGAGCCATCTCTGACCATGAAGGGATTGGCTTCACCTTTGCCCAAGGACGAGAAATCTGGCGCGGCCATCCCGACCGCGTGCTCGCTGTGATGGAGTCGTTCATTGACGAAAATCCCAAGACATACCGCGCCTTGGTCAAGGCAATGATTGAAGCCTGCCAGTACTGCAGCCAGCCAGAACATAGAGCTGAAGTCGCTGAAATCATTTCCCAGCGATCGTACACAGGCGCAGACCCCAGCATCACAAGCGCCGGGATCGTAGGCAAGTACAATTACGGCGGTTTTGATAATCGAGACCGAATCGTTGAAAGTTTGGCAACAACGCTGTTTTTTGATCTGCCTCCTGAGGTCTCTACTGTTCCTAATGACCACTCCACATTCTTGTGGCAGTCGCAGAATCTTTGGTTGATGACTCAAGCAGCCCGCTGGCAACAAATTGAAGCATTTCCTAAAAATGCCGAACAGATTGCAAAAGCTGCCTGGCGCACCGATCTCTACCGTGAGATTGCCAATGAAATGAATATTCCCTGTCCAGCAGAAGATTTCAAGACTGAGCCGGCTGACGCATTTATTGACAGCAAAGCGTTTGATCCTAGCGATCCGGTTGGCTATCTCAAAAGCTTCAAGATTCGAGCAAATGCGCCACGCCCATTCTTCATGACTTAAGACGCTATCGTCTAACGTTATTATCCAAGGAGTTTTCAATGAGTTACACCTCTAGCATTACCAAAAATAGAACGGCCTCCGACTACAATCAGGACAACTTTCTTGTCATTGATAACTTAGTAAAATCGTTCCCTAACCCTGAGGGAGGACAAACCGTTATTCTCGACAGAATCAGCCTAACTATTGGTGAGAAAGAATATATTTCGGTTATTGGCCACTCCGGCTGTGGCAAGTCTACTTTGCTGAAAATTATCGCCGGGCTAGATCGACCCACTTCAGGACTGGTAACGCTAGAAGGAAAGGAAATTCGCAGGCCCGGTGCCGAAAGGATGATGGTTTTTCAAAATTATGCTCTTCTACCCTGGCTAACAGTCAAAGACAACATTCGCTTAGCCGTAGACGAAGTGTTTAAATCGGCTAGTCGCACTGATAAAAACAGTTGGATTAGCAAACATCTAGCCCTGGTGAATCTAACCGAGGCGGCTGATAAATACCCGGATGAAATTTCGGGCGGCATGAAGCAGCGAGTTGGCATTGCGCGGGCTCTGATCACTCGCCCCAAAATGCTGCTCATGGATGAACCCTTTGGAGCGTTAGATGCGTTAACTAAGCGAAAACTCCAGGCGCAAGTATTAGAGATTTGGGAGGGACATCGTCAAGCCGTGATGATGATTACTCACGATGTGGATGAAGCAATTTATATGTCCGATCGCCTTATTTTACTGACCAACGGTCCTCATGCAAAAATCGGCCAAATTCTTGAAGTACCTTTCTCTCATCCGCGCGATCGCCAAGCTATTCAGGAATCGAAAGAATATGCTGATATCCGAAATCAAGCACTGGAGTTTTTAGAGCGCTATCAGTAAAAGACCTCTTGCCAATATACTTTATTTGAATGAAGCTGCTGAGCCCAGAAGCTAAAACCCTGCTGATGTGAAACTGGCCGGAGCGCTACTTCTATGCAACTAAGCTAATTAATGATTGGCAATAACGTGTAAATCAACCTGGGGCAAAGCCTGCATCAATCGCTGTACGATAGAGCCTCTAAACAGCAGTTGAAATCGAGAACGACGAGTTTCGCCTAAAACAATTTGCGTAATCCGCTCTTGGATAGCAACCTCGACAATTACAGGTACAGCATCCGATGATTCAACCCTAAGAAATTCTCCTTCAAACTCCTGGCATAGCCGTTTGCAAGTTTCAATATGCAGGGCTTCCGATTTTGACAAAAACTTACCTGCAGGCGCTACAAACAAAACGAAGAGTCGGCCATTCATATGATTGACAATTCGAGCACCTCGCCGCAAAAGCCGAATGGAATTTGGATAAGTCGAAATACACACCAAAATTCGTTCTTGAATGTTACAGTGAGCAGTCCGAGCAGTGGCTATCGATTCTTCCTCGATGTTATCAGCAATTTCTCGCAGGGCTAATTCTCGCAAAGCAATCAGATTACTGCGGCGAAAAAAGTTTTGCAGTGCCTGATCAATCTTTTCAGGCGCATAGATTTTGCCCTCTTGCAGTCGTTCTTGCAGCATTTCTGGGGTGACATCAACGACGACAACTTCATCTGCATCGTCAACAATGCGATCGGGAATGCGCTCCCTCACTACAACCCCAGAAATGCGGTGCACCAAGTCATTTAAGCTCTCCAAATGCTGAATGTTGACCGTTGAATAAACGTCAATCCCAGCCTCTAAAAGTTGTTCAATATCCTGATAACGCTTCTCCCACTGAGAACCCGGCACATTGGTATGGGCCAGCTCATCCACTAGAACCAGTTGCGGATCTCGCTGCAAAATAGCTTCCGTATCCATTTCTAGCAGCATGACTCCTCGGCAACTAACTTGTTTACGGGGAATCAGGTCTAGACCTTCAGCCTTGAGGGCCGTCTCTTCTCGACCATGCGTTTCCAATAACCCAACAATCACGTCAACGCCATCTTGCTTCAGAGCCTGCCCTTCTTCGAGCATTCGGTATGTCTTGCCGACGCCGGGTGCCATGCCAATAAAAATTTTATGTTTACCTCGACAAGGGGGCTTTTGGTAGCTGACAGAGTTAATTGCGGCTGGCTTATACATGTGTGGACAAGTTAGTACGTGAAGAGGTTAAAAATTTAGGGCCTTAAAGCTGATCTAAAGCTAGATTGAGCACGACCGTATTGACGGTTGGTTCGCCAAAGATGCCTAAGAAACGGCCTTCGGTATTTTGTTTAATTAGGGTTTGCAGCTCGTCGGCTGACAGGTTGCGAATAGCTGCAATGCGGTCAACTTGAGCCAGAGCGCTGGCAGGCGAAATATGAGGGTCTAGGCCAGAACCGGAGCTGTAGAGTAAATCGGCGGTAAGCTGAATGTCCGCAGCTTGCAGAATTTCTGCTCTTTGCTGCAC
The DNA here is from genome assembly GCF_030405905.1 of Sphaerothrix gracilis Ecp01. Lineage (NCBI taxonomy): Bacteria > Bacillati > Cyanobacteriota > Cyanophyceae > Nodosilineales > Nodosilineaceae > Sphaerothrix > Sphaerothrix gracilis. The sequence goes on along the minus strand of NZ_JASATW010000020.1, from coordinate 26,008 downwards.
TTGCTCAAGCAATTCAGGATTGCTAGGAGCTAAGTTTGTAGCTCCTGATAGGCCCGTAGGAGCCGCATCTTCACCGGAGCTGTAGTTCACTGTGCTTGGACGACTCCGAAAGTATTCATCGCGGCTAAAAGCTTGACCGATTAGGGTAGAGCCGACAATCTGACCTTGATCATTCATAATCAGGCTGCCATTAGCTTGGGTCGGAAAAATCCCCTGTCCAATCGCGAAAATCAGTAAGGGATAAATCAGGGCGGTAAGGAACCAAAGAACAACTGTCGTGCGGATGCTGCTGAAGATGTCTTGAATCATGGTTTTTGCCTAAATCAATCAAGTTTAGAGAGCTAGAATGTCAAAACGCTAGAACGTCACTTGAAAAAGCTTTTGGTTGCCACTGGATGTCTCTGGCGATGGCGACTGCGAATTCGATCTAGCGCTGCTTGACGTAGTTGTCGTCTCAGGCGGCTGAGTCGAATCTGTTCGCGGATTTGGTTGATCAGTCTTTTCAGCAGGGTCAAAATTTCTCCGGTTTGAGAATAACGGTAGTGAGATAGGCCGTCAGCCCAATGACAACTAGGCCAAGGAGACCCAAAGCATAGGCATTACCGCGACTGAGACTATCGGTAGCGGCATAAAGCGCCGGCGCGATCGCCAAGTTCAGGCATAGAGCGATGAAGATACCTAGGGCGATGCGGGTACGGCGCTGTTGAAGACGCTCTAGCCAGTCATTCAAAACTTCCAGCGGACGCAAGGTAGACCAATTCATGCAGAATTTCTCCAATGTAAGGGCGGCATAAAATTCAAAGTTTGAGCGGGTTACTTTTAGAGAAGCGCGTCAGGCTAGGAGGGAAGCCTAGGCGGATGGCTGCACGCTCTAAGTTTTCTGTGGTGCGCATGGGGCAGATGGTGCAAAATCTCCCTACGCCAAACCAACGCTGCCAAGGATAAGATCAATTAATTTGATGGCAATAAAGGGAGCAGCGACACCACCCAGGCCAAAGATCAGTATGTTGCGCTGAAGCAATTGATTCGCGGTCAACGGACGGAACTGCACTCCTTTCAAAGCCAAAGGAATCAGAGCCGGAATAATCAAAGCGTTATAAATCAGGGCAGACAGAACAGCAGATTGGGGGCTGTTTAATCCCATAACGTTGAGCGCACCGATACCGGCTGGGGCAAACATAGCCGGGATAATGGCGAAGTATTTGGCGATGTCATTGGCAATGGAGAAAGTCGTCAATGCCCCGCGAGTGATCAGTAACTGCTTGCCAATCGTGACTAGATCAATCAGCTTAGTGGGGTCGGAGTCGAGATCGACCATGTTGGCGGCTTCTTTGGCGGCCTGGGTGCCGGAGTTCATCGCCAGTCCCACGTTGGCCTGGGCTAAAGCTGGAGCATCGTTGGTGCCGTCGCCGGTCATCGCCACTAGCTTGCCTTCTGCCTGTTCTGCCTGAATCACCTGGATTTTATCTTCAGGAGTAGCTTCGGCAATAAAATCATCGACCCCGGCTTCTTGAGCAATCACCTCAGCGGTAATGCAGTTATCCCCTGTCAGCATGATTGTGCGGACTCCCATGCGCCGCAATTGATCAAACCGTTCATGAATGCCGGGTTTGATGATGTCTTTTAGGTAAATCACCCCGTAAATTTCGTCATCTTGGCAGAGAGCCAGCGGCGTTCCCCCCAAAAGAGAAACTCTCAGGACTTACGCATTGACAGTTGAGTAAATTTGTGGGTTGAAATTCAAAGGTGTTGCATCCCTTAGTCCTTTGCGTATTCTCACTAAACCCTCCACCGCTCATTGCACGCTCAATCTCTATGTGCGCTATCTGCTGGCCCAACCACAAGGGTCTGGCTGTTGCGAACTGGCTGAGATCCTCAAAGTCGGTCAAGCGTTGTCGGTCTGGGAACACCAACCCGGTCGTCTATCGCGTGTATCTCTAACTCGCACGTTACTCGCCACCTCCCAAATCACTCTTATGCGTTTCCTGATTCCCTACGTTGTGGAAACTTAAAGTTGGGTGTTTAAATGAGTTGACAGTTACGCATTCAGGACTCTCAAAGAGAAAACCCCCCTTGCGGCGACCGAGAGACGGTTCTACTGCTTTAAATGCCCCACTAAATGGATTTTCTGTAGT
>NZ_JASATW010000020.1:0-23863 GCF_030405905.1 Sphaerothrix gracilis Ecp01 | reverse complement strand
AAGCATTCCTGAGTCTGGAATACTGGTCTATCTTAGGGGAGTCGGGCGAGTCAAGCTCTTTTGCCAGCGCTTCAAAAACGAATCGTGTCGGTATTATGCCTTGTACTGGCCCGACCCTGAGGCTCTAGAAGCAGCCGGTGCAGATGACTTTGAGCAATTGCATACCCTCCATTGGGGCATTGAATGTTTTCACCGGGCTGGGAAACAGTTGTGTGCTCTAAAACGCTTTCGGGTGCGCCTGAAGGAAGCCATTGACACCCATATCTTCTGCGCCCTACGGGCCTTTGTCGAGTTGGAGTTGCAAGTCTGGCACCAGCAGTTAGGCAATTGGTATGAGCTCCAACGTCATCTCTATCAGGACGTCGCTCGCCAGTTCATACTTCAAGCACCTCTGATGGGTAGGACCGCTTGAATCTTAGTTTTGTCGATTTTGTCAATGCGTAAGTCCTGACTCTTTCAAATGCCTGATCTAGTCCTTCAGGCACTTTGCCACCCCGGGAGCGAACAAAGCCTCGAATCGCATCTACCGCCCCTTTACGAATTTCGGCATCGAGCAGGTTGGTGCCGCTCATGCGAGTCCGGGCCGAAAACTCTACCGCTTCCGCTGTATTCTTATCGAAGGCAATCGTGGCTCCTTGCTGCTGGGCCAACCGCACAATGGATTTCCCTTCAGGGGTTGTATCGAAGATGCTGGCGGCCAGTGCCACAGACGCGACTTTCTCTAGGCTGTGACCGTTGAGAGGAATGAATTCTTCGGCTAAGCGGTTACCCAGGGTGATGGTTCCGGTTTTATCCAGCACTAGCGTATTGATATCACCACAGGCTTCGACTGCCCGTCCCGAAGTTGCCACGACGTTGAACTGGGCCACGCGATCCATCCCGGCAATACCGATAGCGCTTAGCAGGCCACCAATTGTGGTGGGAATCAGCGCCACCAACAGCGCAATCAAAATGGCGACGCTCACAGGACTGCTGATGTAGGCTGCTGGAGTCGGTAAGGTTGCCACCACGATTAAAAACACCAGGGTCAGCACCGCCAATAGCACGGTCAAGGCAATTTCGTTAGGGGTTTTGCTACGTTCAGCGCCTTCCACCAGGGCAATCATCCGGTCAATAAAGCCTTTACCAGGGTCAGCCGTCACCTGAATTGTCAGCTCATCCGAAATAATTTTGGTACCCCCCGTGACCGAGCTAGCAACATCTGAGCCTGCTTCCTTAAGGACTGGAGCAGACTCCCCAGTGATGGCTGATTCATCAACTGAGGCGACCCCATCCAATACTTCGCCGTCGGCAGGGATAATGTCGCCAGCGATAACCTGGATGCGATCGCCCTGCCTCAGACTCGTAGAATACACTTCCTTGACTGAGCCATCGGCCAAAACCTTGCGAGCTATCGTCTCTGACTTGGTAGAGCGCAGCGCAGCGGCCTGAGCCTTCCCTCGACCTTCAGCGACCGCTTCAGCAAAGTTGGCAAATACGATGGTGAAAAGCAAAATGATGGTGATCAGGCTATTAAACAGAACTGGGTTATCCGGTACGGGGCCAAATAGTCCAGGGTTGAAGGTCAGCAAAAGTGTGATGATCGTGCCGATCCAGACCACAAACAGGACGGGGTTTTTCCACATCACTTGTGGATCAAGCTTGAGAAAAGCTTCTTTGAAGGCCCGCTGGTAAAGACCGGACATATTTACCTGGGGCGAGTGTCGTCGCCCTTCACGCGGACTGCTAGATTGAGGACTTGGTTGCGTAGAACTGGTCATAGCTTTGATAGATAAAAGGACTCAGAACCAACAGGATTTAGCAAAGGAAGCTAGGGCTGGGAGCTAGAGGCCAGCCGTCACTTCGGCGGCGGCTTTTGCGATCGCAAAGCCTTCTGCAATCGGCCCTAACGCCAACACGGGCAGGAAAGTTAGCGCCCCCAGAATGAGGATGGTGCCTGCAGTCACACTCGTAAACAAAAAGCTGTCAGTGTAGAGAGTACCTGCCGTTTCTGGTACAGGCTGCTTCTGAGCCATACTGTCGGCCAGGTAAATCAAGGCAATGATGGGCACGTAGCGACCGACAATGAGGGAGAAGCTAGTGCTAAGGTTCCACCAGAGGGTGTTATCCCCTAGCCCTTCAAAGCCGGAACCGTTATTCGCTGCAGCGGAAGCATATTCATAAATCACCTGGGAAATGCCGTGAAAGCCAGGGTTGCTGATCCCGGCTAGGGCTGCCGGAAAAGCCAGAGTAATCGCTCCAGGAATCAAAATTGCGATCGGGTGAGCCAGCAGGATAATACTGGCCAAGACAATCTCTCGTTTCTCAACCTTGCGGCTGAAGAATTCGGGCGTGCGTCCTACCATCAAACCCGTCAGGAACACAGTTAAAATCAGAAAAACAAACAGGTAGGCGGTACCTGTCCCCTGACCTCCCCAGACAATTTGCAGAAACATATTTGCCAGGGTGGCAAAACCACCGGCAGGCATAAGGGAATCGTGCATTCCATTTACGGCGCCGCACATTGTTCCTGTGGTTGAAACGGCCCAAAGCGCCGTAAGGGCCCAGCCAAATCGCAATTCCTTGCCTTCCAAGTTGGGGGCCTGCTCTCCCAAGAGGCTGTTCACCAAGGGGTTGCCCTGAAACTCTCCTACGGCGGCAATCCCGACTAGAACGGCATAAAAGATAAATACCATGCCAAAGATGAGCCAGCCTTGGCGAGGTTTGCCAGCCATGATGCCATAGGTCAAGATTAGCCCTGCCGGAATCACCAGCATGATGATATTGGTCAACAGATTCGTAAAGTTGTTGGGATTCTCATAGGGGTGAGCAGAGTTGATGCCGAAGAAGCCCCCCCCGTTTTCGCCCAACTCTTTGATAATCTCGAAATGGGCTACCGGGCCGCGAGCAATATACTGAGTCGCGCCTTCGAGAGTTTGAGCAACTGCCGGACCCGCAAAGGTCTCTGGTACTCCGGCAATAAGGAGGGCGATCGCCCCTATGATTGAAATTGGCAGTAAAATCCTTGTGATTGACAAGGTCAGGTCAACATAAAAGTTACCCAACGCCTTTCCCGTCAGGCCGCGAATGAAAGCGATCGCGACGGCAATTCCTGTCGCGGCTGAGGTAAACATTAAAAAGCCCAGCGCCCCAACCTGCGAAAAGTAGCTGTAGGTTGTTTCGCCCGAATAATGCTGCTGATTTGTATTGGTCACAAACGAAATAGCGGTGTGCAGAGCTAAATCCCAACTGGGCGCCTCCAAGCTCGTCGGATTTAGCGGCAACGCCCCCTGCAGCATAAAGATGAGATACACCAAGATCCCCATCACTAAGTTACTGACCAGTACCGCTCTGACATATTGACCGCCCGTCATCGATGCCTGATTAGCAAAGCCCCCTGCAGACGATAAAAAACGCTCTAGAGAGACAGCGACGGGATCAAGAACCGTTCTCTGGCCCATAAAAATTCGGGCCATGTACCTTCCTAGAAAAGGCGCCACCGTCAACAAAATGGCGAGGGCAATAGCTAACTGAAAAAATCCCTGTGTCATAAGAAAGCTCCTAATTAACGAAATTAAAAAACTAGAATTAGAGCCACAAGTCAAGGCTGCTAATCAAGCTAAAACAACAGCCTTTAGCAACACTCATCTGCGGTATTTCTTGGCCTAGCCAGCAATGCTGCCGCCAATCCGCTGCAAGACCAGGCTGGAAACTCTCTGGAATCATCAGCAATTTAGCAAAATCAATATCTGCTAATTCTGATTAGCCTTTAAGGCCAAAGAATTAGAACTAACAGCATTACTATTTCGCTTTTCACAGGCATTTAGCAAGGTATAGAACCGCGTTTATACGGGATTTATATTGCCAGGATTAGATAAAAAGTTTGAAGGCGTTTAGATGCGTTTAGCCACAAGCATCAAATGCCTATATCATTTGATATAAATTCATCTATTGATTCAGCTCAGCGCCTAAAATGAACTGATAAACAATTTGAGTTCCTCACTATTTATTAACCCTTATTCAAGCTGCTTCTATGCCTCGATCTAGACCTATCTCCTATTTCGAACAGTTGATCCAGGCCCGTCATCGCATTCACTGGCTAATTGGGATCATTTTTGTTCTGGTGATTTTGCTGGAGTACAGCACGCCCCCGCCTTATGTTTTTGGTTATTTGTATGTCGGAGCAGTCCTAATTGCGAGTACTCAACTCAGCCGCCGAGCCACCATTTGGGTCACGACTGTTGCGATCGCTTGCACTGTACTGAACCTATTCATTCCGGGAGTCGCGACCGTGACGCCTGACACCATCGCCAATCGAGTCATTACCGTCCTGGCGCTAAGCGTGACAGGCTGGCTCGGCGATCGCCTGCAAGCGTACGAGCAGGCCATTACTCGGCAACGCTTGCAGCTTCAAGCCCAAGAACAACTCGCTCAAATGCGAGAAGACTTTGTCTCCACTTTGACCCATGATCTCAAAACCCCTATGTTGGGAGCACTGGAGACCTTACAAGCGCTGGGCCGTGAAAACTTTGGTCCGGTGTCCCTGGCCCAGCGCCGGGTTTTTGACGTGATGACCCGCAGTCATCAAAAGACGCTACAGCTGGTTGAAACGTTGATGGATGTTTATCGTAACGATGCTGAAGGGTTGAGGCTGCACTATCAACAAGTCGATCTGCTTATCCTGGCGGAGGAAGCCGTAGCTGATGTCGTTCCGCTAGCAACATCGCGTCAAATCCATCTGCGGGTGAGTGATGAAAATTCTGATTTTCGGCGCTCCTACTGGGTCAATGGCGATGCCTTCCAGCTCTCTCGGGTACTGGTCAATCTGCTGTCAAATGCCGTCAATCATTCCAGGCGAGGTAGTTCTGTACAAGTGATAATGGGATCTCACTATGGCTATTGTCAGGTGCAAGTCAGGGATGAAGGGCAGGGCATTCCCGCTGATGAGCTACCTCATTTATTTGCTCGCTTCTATCAGGGTCAGAGCGATCGCCAAGCTAAAGGTACAGGGTTAGGACTTTACCTGAGTCGTCAGATTGTGGAAGCTCACGGCGGTCAAATCTGGGCAGAGTCTTGCCCTAGTGGCGCAGTCTTTACGTTTCGCCTACCTGCCTGCGTCCCGGCATCATCTTTACCCACTATGAGCAAATCCACGGCATGACACTTCCCCTCAAGATTCTGTTGGTTGAAGACGACGAGCTGTTTCGGCTGGGGTTAGCCACACGACTACAGCAAGAATCAATGCTAGAAATTGCGGCTGAAGCCGAAGACGGGGAAACCGCCCTCGATTTAGTCAAGCAGCAGAAATTTGACATCGTGATCTTAGACGTGGGTTTACCGGGCATTGGTGGCGTGGAAACCTGTCGGCAAATCAAGCAGCAGCAGCCCCACTTGCCTATCCTAGTGCTAACTTCCCATTCCCAACCCACCCTGATTAACCGCCTCATTGAAGCTCAAGCCCACGGCTATTGTGTGAAAGGAGTGGCTGCTGAGTCCCTAATCCTGGCTATTCAGTCAGTTGCAGGGGGAGCCTCCTGGTGGGACGCTCAGGCCACAGAGCAAATTCGCGCTCAGTTTCAGCAGTCTATGGCTGAGGTCCCTCAGCTACCCCCAACTCAAGAGAATCCCCTGACCCACCGAGAACGCGAGATTTTAACGTTGATTGCCAGCGGCAAAAGTAATTCTGAAATTGCTGAATCTCTCTACATCGCAGCAGGCACTGTTCGCGTTCATGTTCATACCATTTTACAGAAGCTGGAAGTACGCGATCGCACCCAAGCCGTCGTCATCGCGCTGCGCAATGGGTTAATCGAAACTGAAGGTGTTGGCTAATTGATAAACATCCTCTAAAGCGTCTGCCTAGAGAATGGCCTAATGGAATTTATTTAGGCTGTAAAACATCAGAAATAAATCAACTTAAAGCTTTGGCGAAATATCGTCAATTTCGCCTGAAAGCTAGTCAGAAAGTCGCTTTAATAGCGTATGGACTGATGAAATTTATTCGCCAATATGTCAAAGCTAACTTTTTGGGGCAGCTAGCCAGCCTTTACGCCCTATTGATGACCGCTAACTCAGAAGGAAATTGAAAAGGGGTTTGCTGAATAGCGCAATGATTTTACGCTATTGCTTCGGCTTGAGAATTCAGTAAATTTGTACACTCAGTCTTGACGCTAAAATAGCCTCAAAAACCGCCAAAATTGCCAAAATTATTGTATCCAAGAGGGCTTTTACCTGAAATGCTTTACCGCAATTTTACCCGTTTTGCCGCTTGGGGAATCTTGGGAATAATGGCAGCCCTCTGTCTCTCTCTCAGCCGCGTTTTGCCGTCTGCGATCGCAGCAGACACCTCCTCTCTTCCCACCATGCCCCTTTCGACGCGCGGAGCGCAAATCATTGATGCTGCTGGCAAACCAGTTTTACTACAGGGTGTCAACTGGTTTGGTTTAGAAACAGAAACCCACGCGCCTCATGGGCTGTGGGCACGTGACTACAAAGACATGCTGGCTCAAATTAAAGGCTTGGGTTACAACTTTGTGCGCGTTCCCTTTTCGCTAGCGGCTTTGCGATCGCCAACGGTTAGCGGCATCGACTTTTCTATTGGGAGTAACGCTGAGTTAGCAGATAAAACACCCCTAGAAATTTTAGATGCCATTGTGGCTGAAGCGGAAAAACAGCAGCTTTTAATCCTTCTAGATAGCCATCAGCTCAATGAGCAGTTGATTCCAGAACTCTGGTATGACGACGAGTATAGCGAAGCTGACTGGATTGAGGCCTGGACGATGCTAGCTGAGCGCTATCGAAGCCAAAAAAATATTTTAGGAGCAGACTTAAAAAATGAGCCTCACGGCGAGGCTAGCTGGGGTACTGGCGATCGAGAAACCGACTGGCGACTGGCCGCAGAGCGAGCCGGAAATGCCATTTTAGCGGTCAATCCAGACTGGCTGATCTTGGTGCAGGGGGTAGAAAACAACGTGCCTGATCAGCAATTAGCCATTCATTGGCAGGGAGGCAATTTAGAAGGAGCGGCTGCCTACCCGGTAAGACTTTCCCTCCCCAATAAGCTAGTCTATTCCCCCCACGAATATGGAACAGGCGTCTTTGATCAGCCTTGGTTTTCAGAGCCAGAATTTCCTCAAAATTTGCGCGATCGCTGGGAAATTGGGTTTCACTATCTGGCGACTGAAAACATTGCTCCTATTCTAATTGGGGAGTTTGGCGGCAGACAGGTAGACTGTCAATCGACTGAGGGCATCTGGCAGCGAGAACTGGTTGACTACATCGCGGAAAACAATCTGAGCTATGCCTACTGGAGCTGGAATCCTAACAGTGCTGACACGGGTGGTCTACTCTTAGACGATTGGCAGCAGATTGATACTGAAAAGCAGGCGCTGTTGGCTCGAACTCAAATTCAACGTCGTTAAGCCGCTCTAGTCACCGCGATCGCTCAGATGCGACGGCTCCCTCCATTCAATGGCTCTGCGGGACTCCGTATGCTGAGGGGGCCAGCATACCAAACCCGGTAGAACCAACACAACGCTCCTGTGCCAGGCGTTGCTGAATCAAGAGATGAATCTTGGAGGCACTGGAACATCGTCAAACTTGAGGTAGTGAAGTAATAATCGGACAGAGTGAGCCAGCATGTCTACGGACTTCGAGTAACAAAGCGTTTTGCGATGCAGCCGAGCTAGATAGTGCCGCAATCGGGTGTTTTCGCCTTCCACTCGAGTCATGTAGGTCTTGCAGACAATCTGATCGCCATCAGGAATGACGGTTGGATAGACTGACCAGCCATCAGTGACGTAGAAATAGCAGTTCCAGCCAGCCACGATTTGCCAGAGTGGGGCAAAGGTTTCAGCACTATGGTCACCCAAGACCCACCCTAAAATCCCCTTTTTGAAGTGGTCAACAGCCGTCCACAGCCAAATTTTGTTTTTTTGAGCCTACAAAGGTTTCCAATTCGTCGAGTTCGCCGACCTCTGGGGTTGTTTGAGGGTCGTAAGCCTCTGGAAGGCGTTGGCCTACTTGCTTGACCCAGGTAATCACGGTCGTATGATGAACTCCTTTGACTCGCTCGATGGCCCTGAAGCCAGAACCGTTGAGATACATCTTGAGACATTCGCCTCTGACGTCATCTGAGTAGCCTCGGTGAGGTTCGTAGGTGTCGATGAACTGACGACCGCAGGCGACACAGATGTGATTTTGCTTACCTTTTCTCTTACCGTTCTTACGGATGTGAGTGGCTCCGCACTCTGGACATTGCATCGCAGATTACCTCTAATTCATCTTTTAATTATGCAACGCCCTGTGCCAATAGCATGGGGGCAATTTTCTTGGGTAACAGAAAGAAGGTAGCCGCTATTTTTGTTACCTAAGAAAAGTATTATTGCGCGGTATTTGCAACTGTTCCAGCAGATCAGGCCGCGATCGCCATCTCCCTGAGCGGCGGACTGAGGTGAGGGATCTACTCGTTTAACATTTTTAGGGTTAAAACTCAGCGTTTTGACGGCTTTGATAGGCGACTGGGCTAAAAATAAGCTATTTTCTGGAGGTATTGCCGCGCCTATCGCTATCCCTATGACCTGGCCTGCCCTGCTCGCCCCGCTTGCCCAGACGCCAACACCAACGCCCCCCGACGTTGAACTGCTGATCCAGCAGCTAGAGTTCATGAAGTGGATGAACACTGCCTTTTTAGCCTTTCTTGGTTTCCTAGGCGGCCTGCTGACCTGGTTCTTCAAAAGCAACCTAGAAGATGCTAGAGAAATGGCGCGCAAAATAGTGCATCAGGAGCTTACCAACCAGATTCAGCCGTTAATCAAAGCCGAGAGTAGCCAGATCCAGCGCACCCTGCGCATCGAGCAGATTATTAGCAACACCGTCGTCGATTACTACCTGCCTGCTGCATCAGAGCCGCCCCGCGAGTATCAGTTACTTAAAGGTCGCGGCTTTCTAGATCTGCGCTATTGGCAACAAAATCAGCTCCCCCAAGGACGCTTTGGCAGCGTGTTGGTGATTGATTTTGTCAATTCCGGCATCTTAGAGGTGCCCGGACTGCTTGATAATGACGACGCTGTCAGAAAAGCTGCCTACCAGCAGCGAGAACAAATTGTCAACAACACGGTTCATCAAGTGGTAGCGCTGAGAATCGGTAATCCTGTCTTAGTGCTCTATGTCCGCCCCGGCTCTGGACGCATTTGGGCAATCGATCAGCTCACCACCACCTTTCCTGAAGTTCAGTATTATTCCTCCGCCAATACGCCAGTAGCGCTGATGGGCGCAGTCGTGGATTCAGCCTATGTGGCCTATGGCGATCGCCTCTAAAGAAATCATTCCTAAACTCCCTAGCTCAGAGCTTGAGGCAGTCCCTCAGTTGAGGCAATCAGCCGAGTTTGAATACGAGGATTTTGACTGCTCCTGTCCCAGAGCCAAGCCAGCTATCAACACTTTACGGTAAAGACGATGTCCGCTCCCTCCCTTACGGCAGATTGTCAGTTTTGCTCCGTTGTCTCTAAGGCCAATGGCGAAGATCCGATTGGCAGCGCTAATTCCTGTCCGGGCTGGCTGGTGATGGAACTGCCTCTGCCTTGGACAAAAGAACGGTTTGATACCGATCCGCTATTGCAGCCAATTTATGACCTTTTGCAAACCCTGTTCGCTCAGGGGATTCAGGTGATACCGATGGCGATCGCCCCAGACCGAGAATATTCTACGCCGGGGCGATCGCGAGTGGTCTACTACCAGCGACCGGCTGCCGTCTTTGCCCAATTTGAACCGCAGGAATTTTCGCTACCGCCTGAGCAAATTGTCAGTTTAGTGAAGGCGCTATTGCTTGACCCCGCTGAGCTACCGCACTTCGATGCCTACCGCCGTCCGACTCAGTCCCAGCGAGAACTGATGGTCTGCACTCACGGCAATATCGACGTGGCCTGCGCCCGCTTTGGTCAGCCTATTTATCAACAACTGCGAGGCACATATGCCAGTATCAAAAGCCCAGGCGTAGCAGAAGTGGCGGCAGTCAATAGCGACTCTCTCCCTACCGACCCATCCATTTATCCACCTGCTCCTCTCAGAGTCTGGCGCTGTTCCCATTTTGGCGGTCACCAGTTTGCGCCCACGCTGGTTGATTTTCCCACCGGCCACGTTTGGGGACACCTAGAACCTGAAATTCTCGATGTTTTGGTACGACGCGATCGCCCGGTAACTGAACTGCGGCCTTTTTACCGAGGCTGGAGCGGCATGGGCAAGTTTGAGCAAATTGTCGAGCGGGAAATCTGGATGGCGCGCGGCTGGGACTGGCTGACATTTCAAAAATCAGGACAGGTCTTAGCGCAGGATAGTGACAATGAAACGCCTCACTGGGCCGAAGTCCAGATTGATTTTGAGTCGCCAGAGGGTCAAATTCAGGGCAGCTATGAGGCCAGGGTGGAAGCGAAAGGCGAAGTGATGACGGCTCGGAATTCAGGTGCAGCGCCTGTTCCCGTTATGCAGTACCAGGTTAGCTGGCTCAAGCAGCAGGGCTAAGCCATTCAGCTTAGCCTCAGCTCAAAAGCCGTTGTGATCTAGTCTTGCTTTAGTGAAAATCGGTTTTATTAAGCAATCCACAGATGCTGATGCTGACGCCTGACAATACCCAGTCCTTCAGCCTGATCAGTCACCGCAACGGGTCTGTGTGTAGAAAAAGCTGGGACTTGAGCCTGTCTATCCAACCGGACTAGCGGCAGCCACTCTGGAAACACCGGCTTCTGTGCCCAAAATTAGACTCATATCAAAGATTGAATCAGCTTATGCTTCATAGAAACTTGATTTATTGAAAACGTGTTGCATTAACTGCCAAAATTGACTATCTTAATCTTATTGACATTGATTAGGAATAAAGAATATTTAGGTGTAGTGGTGTATTAGGTGTATTAAAAGCCTCAAAACCCCCTTTTATAAGGTTTTCAGGTACGTTTGAGGTTTAGAGTAAAAGCTGCTGCTAGGTTGTCTATCTAGTTTCAGTTCAGAAATATTCTCAGTAACACTTGCTTTTCGTATTTAATCAAGGCAGATATTTGGACTTAACTTCAATGGATGCAACAGAAATCGACTCGGTGACGACCCTCGAAATTGATCCCATCGAGCGTTGGAACGTGTTTAAACGTCTGCAGGAACTATCAATTCCCTGTCAATGTACCTGGGGACAGCCATTGCGGGTAAGAATTAAGACGGCTACAGCCGCTATCCAGGTCTGGAGCGTTATTCAGCAGTTCACATCCACCTCCGCTAGCTCAACAGCTCATTTAGAACGCTGTTGGAGGAAGCCTGCTAAACGATGAAACAGCTCTGCGAAACCACCCTCCCCCTAGCTGCTAAAAACGAACGTCCTCAAGGTCAGATACTCAAAGGCAAGTTTGCGGAAGTCTTGCGTTCAGACAAAGGCAAATTGAAGGGACTAGTGCTGCAGACAGGCGACCAAGTCTGCAGAATTGAACTGCCAAAATATTTAAGACCTATGCTAGTGCGGGAGCTGATGCCCGGCGCTTTCATTCAGGTTTGGGCCTATCCGGAAGCTGGCATTTGGCGCGCCATTAATATTTTGCCGCTGCCAGATACGGAAATATCCAAGCTCGATATGTCCAAGCTGCAGCAGGGCAGCCCAGATTTACAGACGCAGTCGCGTTTGGATACCGCTGACAAAAACTATGTGTGTATTCAGGTGTGTACTAAAGGCAAATGCTACAAGCAGGGCAGCAGTCGTCTCTGGCAAAGTCTAGAAGCAGAAGTCGCGGCCAATCCTGAGCTGCAGCACGTTGCTATTGAGTCGGTTGGCTGTTTGAAAGCCTGTAAGTCTGGGCCGAATCTACGAATTTTACCGACAGGGCGGCTAGTCAGTCACGCCAGCCCAAGCCTAGCTCTATCCCTTTTATCTCAAAACTAATCATGTCTAGCGGATTCGATGCCCAGCGGTTTGATCACTGGCTATTGATTTTGACTTTTGTTAGTTTATCAAGCTGGATTATTTGGAAAGTCTATTTTGAACAATAAGCGTACTGCTGACCGATAGAAATAAAAACCAAATTATGGACTTATTGCCCCAAATTATTGAAATTGTTCATTCATCAAAAATTCCGCATCCTCCTCTCAAGGATACGGAATTGAAGACAAAGCAACTTAAGACCAAACTTACCAGTTCAGCTTGAGACTGTCTCGTGTCAGGAAGTGATCGAGGTGATAGGCACGTTCCTCAGTTTTCAACAAAATTTGCTCGTACAGATATCGAGTGGCGCGATCGCCCAAGCTCTCTGCCTGTCCAGCTAGACGTCTCAGCATTTCAATAATAGACTGCTCCGCCTTGAGATCATGCTCTACCATCAGTCGACAGCGATAAATATCATCCGGCTCTTGCTCAAAGCAGCAGAGTTCTGCCAGCTTGCCAAAGCTACCAGTCGGAATGCCACCCAGACCGTGCAGCCGCTCACCAATTTCGTGAGCATGCTCTTGAACAGCTTCGTAGCTTTCCGAGAAGTACTGGTGCAGCATGTAGTATTCAGAACCTTCAACAACAAAATGGTGCTTTTGATACTGCAGGTAAAGGCCCATGAAACTGGCATAGGCGGCACCCAGACCTTCCACAATCGGTTCTGTGACCGATCGTTCCAGCAGCACGGAGTTATCAGCTACCTCACCATAGGTTTGCAAAAGAGTTTCAGTAACAGGCATGATTTTCCTTTCCAACGATGTCAAATACAGGGTGCTCTAATTTATGAACCCATTTGATCACAGTATCGCTCTTTTTAGTTTTTGACCACAGATTAAGTGAACTAATAATTCAAAAGTTAGGCAGTTCCTGAAGATCTTTCCTTCGTACTGAAAACGATCCGCAATAGCCTATCTAACCTGTACTGAAACCGTTTTTCAATAACTCTCTCAGCGGCTATCAAAATAATGGCAACTAGCGAACCTGAATCACATATCGCTCAGCATTCTGAAACTCTAAGATCCCTACTTAATCAAGAAGGCTTTCGTTTTACCGACCAGCGCAAAAAGATATTGGAGGTTTTTAAAAATGCTCCGGTTGGTCACCATCTGAGCGCAGAAGAAATCTATCAGCGGCTTTCTGACCAGGGCAAAAACATTAGTATCTCCACAGTCTATAGAGCAGTACATCTCATGGTAAATTTGAACCTCTTAAGAGAGTTAGGCTTAGCTGAAGACAAAAAGTATTATGAGCTGAGTGCTCCTTTTATGCACCAGCATCACCATTTGGTCTGCGTACAGTGCGGCACGGTTCAAGAATTTGAGGAAGATTTGATTACGACAGTGAGTATTAACGAAGCCGAAGAGCGTGGCTTTGCCATATCGAACTGTCAGTTTACAGTGTTTGCCCTGTGCCCAACCTGTCAAAGGCTGCACTACGAAGATAATTAATTCTAGGCGATCGCAAATTTCACTATTGCGCTTTTTCAGGTTTAGGTTCGCTTTTGTCGTGCCTATTTAGCTAGATGTTCTCCTCTCAGCAACCCTTGTCCAATGGACAAGGGGTTTTTCTTGGCAGGCTCAGTCAATCTGCCTGAAAACGCTTGACCAGAGAAAAGACTGCCCCGTTACTGTCATAGCTCACTTGACTAAACCGACTTGGATAAAACTAAATAGCTAGTTGAGATAATTTTTTAGCTAGAATGCGATTCACTATCAAGTAGTAATCCAAGTCAGGCTGACTATTCACGGTCTTTAAATTTCTGAAAGCATTTATTCTTAGGGTATTTACCTAGCCTTGTAGCTAAAAAGCAGATATAGTGGTGAGCTTATTGCGATTATTTCCTTTTTGTTAGGTTGCCTATCTATATAAATTGCTAAGAATTTTTCTCTTTTTTGTCAGATATTGAACACGATAATTTATTGAAATCCGGGCAATCGCAGGCTTTTTATTGATATTGAATATCATTAGTAATAAGATTATAAAGTCATAAACTCTACAATCTCCTGGTTGCAAAATGAAACGAAGCAAATCCATTGAGCTATTTTTGGCTGCTGGTCTGGCTGCTACCCTCACGGCTTGTGGTGGCGATACGTCAACTACAGAAGATCCCGTTACTGAAGAGGCTCCCACAGTTGAGGAAACCGCTGAACCTGCTGGCAGCAGCGAAGGCGGCGAAGGCGGCGAAGGCGGCGAAACCAGCTACAACGACACCTTTGAAGATCAAGTCAGCGGCCAGGAGCTTGTGAGTGCTCTGCAAGACGGCGGGCATGTC
Source organism: Sphaerothrix gracilis Ecp01 (assembly GCF_030405905.1). Taxonomy (NCBI): domain Bacteria; kingdom Bacillati; phylum Cyanobacteriota; class Cyanophyceae; order Nodosilineales; family Nodosilineaceae; genus Sphaerothrix; species Sphaerothrix gracilis. The sequence continues at coordinate 9,656 of NZ_JASATW010000020.1, read as the reverse complement.
ATTTTCTTCAGACACGCGCAGACAGAGAAAGACTATGCCGACCAGGTTACTGCCGATGTCAATGACTGCTCCACCCAGCGCAACCTGAGCGAAGCCGGTTGGGAAGATGCTAAGGCGATTGGGACAGCTTTTGAGGAACTTTCAATCCCAGTCGGAGAAGTTTATTCCAGCGAGTATTGCCGCGCTTGGCAAACCGCTGATATTGCCTTTGATCGCTACGAGAAGGTGGCCGGACTCAACTTTGCCCCGGCTGAGGAATACACTGATGAGCAGATGGAGCAAATGAAGGCTGGAATTATGCCGCTGCTGACTGAGGTGCCTGAGTCGGGAACTAACACGGTGATCGTGGGGCACGACGATGTGTTTGACTCAGCAACGGGCATCTATCCAGAACCTCAGGGTGTTGCCTACGTGCTCAGGCCAAGCGGTCAGGACGACTTTGAAATCTTGGCAAATGTGCTACCCGACGAGTGGGCACAACTGACTCAGCAGTAGTCACGCTGGATTTGACACCGATTACGCCTTACTCGCAACTGATTACATAGCTAAGGCCAGTAACTTTTGAGTTACTGGCTTTTTATAATCAAGTAGCCCTACTGTTGTGCGGACGCTTTATCCAGCACGATATAGAGACGGACTGAAAGCAGGTAGAACCGGAAAATCAGCTCTGATTTGATTCAGGGTTTTCCAGTAGATTACCTGATGATGACGTGACCACTTCAGCTTGTTTTCGTTCTCTAGCTGCTTCAGCGATCGCGTCACCGTCACCCGACTACTGCCAATAGATTCAGCAATTTCTTGGTGAGTAATGGTTAGCCTCAGATGTAGCCCATCGGGAGCCCGCTGACCAAACTGATCGGCTAGCCAACAGAGAAACTGTATTAAGCGGCGCTCGACTCCGCGAGCGTGCAGAATGCGCATCAGTTCGCTCTGCTGTCGTACGTAGTTTAAAAGGGTCGTATTCGGAATAGGCGACATGGGATTGAGAACTTCTGCCTCAGTCGTCGCTAGGCACTGAATCTCGAAAGGTTCCATTCGCGTCAGAGCGAACCCGACTAAGCTGCCCGCGCCCCAAAAACCCAGGGGGACTACACAGCCTTCTTCATCCCAGGTGAGAGTACGCACCAGCCCTGAGCGAATTTGCCACAGATAACAGGCATTCGCTGGCATAAGCTCATGCCGTGTAAAGGACACAATAGAATCTGGTGTTAGCCAATTTGTTTGAATCACCATGCTGTGAAACCTGTAAGTGTCAGTGGGCTATTGGGAAAATCAAGATTGTCGCTGTAGGGCGCTAGCACTCTTAGCGGCCTGAATCGTAGAGGACAATGACATTATTGATAAGTCTTCGTAGCTGCTTAAACGTCCGCAGGCTGATTTACAACCAGGTGCGGGTCTGATCGGCGCCGTTGCCGGTTCATAGTCGCGGCAGTGAATAGCTTGCTCGGTCAGGGCAATACAGGGATTAACCGCACACTTGAGACGATAGTCACCCGTGAAGTAAGCACAGCGGCTACAGGGTACCTGGTGTAGGCGTTTGAGATAGTGCACACCTGTTTTAGCAGTGCGCCAGGCGCTCCAGACAAACACGCTCAGGACAATGGCAATGCCAACAAAATAGAGGGCTGTTGTGATCCAGCCGATAATGGAAGGCAAAAGAATCATGACTATCAGCTCATGAGAGTTGTTTTTGCTTTGGCAGGCAGGCTTTGCCAGAAGTCTGCCATCACGGCTGCGGTCTGCTGCGGATATTCGTGATGAAAGAAATGCCGACCTTCAGGGCAGCTCCACAGGCGATCGCCTGGTTTGAGCCAAGCCTGCCACCGCGACTGCATATTGGGGTCGATGATGACATCGTGACTGCCGTGGCAAACCAGCAAAGCAGGCTCAATGCCACCGGGCACTAAGACACTGTTACTTGCTAGAGAATGGGGCGCTAAGCTGCAGTCGAGATCACGGGTCAGGATTCTAGTCAGCGCAATCGCCTGTTTATGAGTCTGCGCCCCGAATAAAAGCCGCGCTATCTGACCCAAGACGACACCCCGGCTACAGGGCAAAAGCTGTCGCAGCGCGTAGTAATGAGAGTGCCAGCTAATGGCTGGATTGGCCCCTACTGAAATCAGCGTGAGCGACTTTACCCGGTGAGGATACTGCCGCGCATAGAGCAGTCCTACTAAACCACTGATGCCGTGTCCCATCAGGTGCAACGGGCGATCGCACTGTTTGACATAATCGTGCAGCAGCGTTGTTGCGGTAGTCAAACAACAGGGCTCGTCTTCAGTTTGATCATATTCCCAGCACCGAACCGTAGCTGTCTGAGTTAGCTGACCGAGCAGCCGCTGATCGAATCGTCTGAGGTGGGGACTAACGGTCAACCATAAAGTATTAGGAATCTTCGACATAAACTTGGCAAAAATGAACTTTCATGAGGAAAGCCGAGGGAGAATAACGCAGGAGGTAGGCGTGGCGCTATTCACCCCCCGGCAGCTTCTGGCAACCTGCAGACGTGAGCTTAGAGCCCCATTTCTTGCTTAATCTGGCTCGTCCAAGCCTGAATGCGATCGCTCGTTTTTTCCGGTTCGTTGTCTTCATCAAGGGCTAGGCCGCAAAATTTATCATCCCGCATAGCCCGTGACTCGTTGAAGTCGTAGCCATCGGCAGACCAATAGCCAACAGTCTTACCGCCTAAGCCACTGATCTTTTCCTCCAAAATGCCCACAGCGTCCATAAAGTTGTCGGCGTAGCCCACCTGATCGCCAGTGCCAAAGTACGCCACCTGCTTACCGCTGAAGTCAACGCCGTCTAGTTCATCTAAAACGCCTTCCCAATCATCTTGCAGTTCTCCAATATTCCAGGTAGGACTGCCAATAATTAACTGCTGATAGGCTGCTAAGTCCTCGACCGCGACATCGGCAATGTCAAACACTTCCACCACTGAGTTACCGCCCAAAGCCGCTTGAATCTGCTCAGCGACATCGGCTGTTTTCCCCGTTGTTGAACCGTAGAATAGACCTACTTTTGTCATATTTGCTCCTTAAAGCGACTAACCCAACAAATCTGCGCTGTAGCGATATGAGCGATTGTGGTAACGCAGCTCCGTCAGGACAGGCTCTTCTATGACAGGCATGGCTTGCCGGCAGTCCAGGCAAAACCAGTGCAGCCCTGAGCGATTGACCTGTCGAACTAAATGACTGCGACAGCATGGACACACAGGCATAGGCACCTCCTGACTTAACTCATATTCAAACGCAGGTTATTGAGAATTGAATTCAATAATTCTGAGTTTCACTATACAGCATCTAGCCGCTATTGAGAACAAATTTCAACAGCATTATTACAGATTTTTCAGCTATTCGCTCAAAAAGTGCTGCAGAACAAGGCTTCTAAGTCTCTATTGACTTTAGAAAAACTAAAAATAATTCTGAATAAGCATGTTTATGCAGCTAATCGCTAAGCTGCTTGTTGATTTGTATTCTTATTTAGAGCGATCGCCATAAAAAGCAGCCTGGAGCTAAGTGCTTCAGGCTGACGCTCAATATTCAGTCGGGTCCCCGTCAATCAATCCTCTGCTCAGGACTAAGCAGGTGCGATCGAGCGCTGACAGGTCGGGCAAATAGCGTGAATCAAAAGCTGACAATCGAGCAGATGATAGCCCGACTCCTTAGCCGTTTTGACGCCTGCTTTCAGCACGGCGTCGTTTTTAAATTCAACGGTCTTATTGCAGCGGACACAGATCAGATGATGGTGATGATAAGGAGCCGGCTGATTGATTTCGTAGCGTTTTTGGCCCTCGCTCAGTTCTAGCTCTCGCAAGATACCCATGCGAGCCATCAGTTTGAGGTTGCGGTAGGCAGTAGACAAACTCACCCGCTCATCTTGCTGGTCTAACAGCTCGCAAACTTCTTCGGCACTGAGATGCTCGCCTTTAGGCAAGTTTTGAAAAACCGTCAGCAGCGTCTCACGCTGGGGCGTCATGCGGCATCCCCGCTCGTGCAGTTCTGCCTTCATCGCAGAGGGTGTGTAGGCAACCATGACTTTAATATTTAGTTATTTTCAATAGAGAATACTTGTTGACAATACTAGCGAATTTTAGGGTACAGTTGCAACAAGAATTCCTTGTTGAGAATTAGAGTCAGGTATTAGCCGTTAGATTTTACAGGTTGAACTGGGCTAGAAAGTCTCTGGCCTAACTGTCTTTATTGGGAGACAGCAGCGGTTGGCGACTGACTAACACTACAGCCGTTGGCGCTGCGTCAGGCTAACCGTGCCCTAGGTGAGGGAAAGTCCCACAATTCCTAGCAGAGCCGCTACCAGCAGCATCCCAGCTAGCCAAATCCGCCTGGATGACTGTACCGTCGTAGGCGATCGCCCTGCTCGCTGCGCCACGGTCTGGGTTACGGCTCGCCTGCGTCGGCAGAGCCGGACTCAGTGGCAATGCCAAGCTGTACCCCTTCGAGCGATCGCAGTACGTCCATCACCTCAATTACCTGGCCGTGATAGACCTGCTCATCCGCCTGCACGGTCACTAGAGCCGACTGGCCGGGCTGCAACTGCTCGTCGATGGTGGACCTCAGGGCACTGACGCGAATGGGTTCCTGATTCAAGAACATATCCCCGGAAGCCTCTATGGTGACTGTAAAGTCTGCCTGCTGCTGGGTTTCTGAAGTTTCAGCATTGGGCAGATTGACCGGCAACCCCTCGGCCCGGGTGAGAAATAGAGTCGATAAAATAAAGAAGGCCAAAATGGCGAAGATGACGTCAATCATCGGCACAATGTTAATTGACAGTTCCTCTTCCGGTTCGTTATCAATGACGCGCATACGCTGCATCTCCTTATTTCAAAACTTCGTAATACTACTCGTAGAGAATCTCTAGCTGAGCGCTCAGCAATTAGAGCGATCGCCGCGATGGAAAACAGCAGCGGCCCATAACGACACCGCCAGCGACGAATATTTTACTTAGAGACCTGTTTAGCAATCAGTCCTTTCATTACAGCCCCATCGAATACGAGAAGTGCTGTCTTCTCAAATGATTACTGAATGGCAGCGTAAATCTAAATGAGAATCGATGTCAAGTAATTTGGTGTCGTGTTGAACACCTGGGCAGAAATTAGCCGTGAGTCTATGGAGAAGCGTCAATCGGGCTACACTGCCATGAGTAGCAGGGCCGCGATCGCGGCAAGTGCGGCACTGAGCGAGAAGGGCACAGCGGCGCCGCCCTGGGTGTAGAGCCAGCCTGCTATCAGACTGGCGGGCAAGGCAGCCAGCCCAGTAATCAGGTAAAACGTACCCGTTTCGGCCCCTCGCTTTTGAGGATGGACTAGATCAGCGACAAACGCCTTTTGAATCCCTCGGGTCAGGGTAGAGTACAGACCATACAGCATAAACAAAGGCCAGATCAGGGCTGCCTCGGACACAATGGCAAAGCCTAAGTAGACCAGGGCAAAGACGAGGTAGCCACTGACTAATAGAGGCCGTCGTCCGACTCGATCTGACAGGTTGCCTACGGCGAAGCCCAAAGACACTTCAACCAGGTTGAACACAGCGTAGAGTAAGAGCACCTGGTTCGCCGCAAAGCCCACATCTTGGGCGCGCAACAGCAAAAAGGCATCTGACGAGTTGCCCAAGCCAAATAGGCCAACCACGAGCAGAAAACGACGATAGGCGGGCGACAGATCCTGCAGGGCAAACTGGGGCCGCGATCGCTGGCTTTGATCGGGCGATCGCGGTTCCTTGACCAGAAACAGCAGCACCAGCACCCCGAGACAGGCGGGAATAAAGGCGATCGCAAACACGCCCCGATAGTTTTCTGGAAACTGCCAAAGGAAGCAAAAACCGGCCAGCGGCCCCACAATTTCACCGACTGTCTCTAAGCTATGGTGCAGACCAAACGCCCGCCCCCGGCGATCGGGTCGGCAGTTTTCCGCAATCAGAGCATCTCTAGGAGCAGCCCGCAGTCCTTTCCCTAGCCGATCTACCAGTCGGGCACCCAAGACGTGTCCCCACACCATCGCAACCGCTAGCAATAGCTTTGAGAGCGCTCCCAATCCATAGCCGATTCCCGCAAACGGCTTGCGCTGCCCTGCTTGATCAGACAGCCAGCCTGAATACAGCTTCAGAACGCTAGCAGTGCTTTCGGCAATGCCCTCAACCACGCCGACTGTCCAGGCTGGCGCTCCCAGCACTGTGGTTAGAAAAAGCGGCGTGACGGGATACACCATCTTACTGGCGCAATCGCTCAGGAGGCTGACTAAGCCCAACGCTGATACGGTACGGTTGAGACCTGGCATTTTGCTCTCGCGCTAGTATCTAGTCTGTCCTAAACTGCTTCGTCTGTTGTTGACAGAGGGCTCGACCTGAGAGCTATCTGTTTGCAATCGTTTGACTTATCGGCAGACACAGCGGCGTCTGCGAGACTGGATCAAGAATGATGCGGCTCTGCAACGCAAACACCTGCTGCACCATCTCCGCCGTCACAACCTCGGCGGGCAGTCCCTGAGCCTTAATCTGTCCGTCTCGCAGCGCAATCAGATGGTGGCTGTAGCGGCAGGCCATGTTTAAGTCGTGCAGCACCATGATGATGGTGCGGCCTGCGGAGCGATTGAGATGGTAGAGCAGATCTAGCACTTCAATCTGATGGGCCAGGTCTAGATAGGTCGTAGGCTCATCGAGCAGCAAAATTTCGGTATCTTGGGCCAGGGTCATGGCGATCCAGGCTCGCTGCCGCTGACCGCCAGAGAGGGTATCGAGGGGACGGTTGGCAAACTCGTGCAGGTGAGTGGTAGCGATCGCTTCTTCTACTTTCAGCTCGTCTTCCTTTGACCACTGCTGGAGCCAGTTTTGGTGCGGATAACGACCCTGAGCCACCAGTTCCCGTACCGTCAATCCTTCTGGGGCAGCGGGACTTTGAGGCAAAATACCGAGCCGCTTCGCCAATTCTTTCGTCGGCAGGTGGGCGATCGCCTCCCCTTCTAAGTAAACTGTCCCTCCTTTGGGTTTTAGTAGGCGGGCCATACCCCTGAGCAAAGTAGACTTACCACAGCCATTTGGCCCCACCAGCGTTGTAATCTGACCCTGGGGAATTGCCAAATCTAGCTCCCGAATGATGACTTTGCTGTCATAGGCCAGAGTGAGCCTGCGAGCAGTGAGGGCGATTTGAGTGGCGGTATCAAGCATCATGGTAGGTGAGTGGAAGCGAGTCTGAGAGCAGCACGGGCAGGATGGAATCAGCGAGCGGGGTGAGATACGCTGGTTTTTAACTGTAGTCCCGCAGCATTTTCTTAATCTCTAGGTTGTGCATCTCTTCCTGACCAATTTTGGTACGGACATATTCTTCTAAATAGATGCTGGCATCTTCGACAACACCTAAAAGCTGCTTATACATACTCAGAGCTTTTTGCTCGTGGTTGAGGCTCTCCTGTAGCAGGTCGGTGACAGCGTGCCGGTTGGTCTCCTCAATTAGAGCAATTCGCTGGCTGGGGTGCCCTTCCAGGCCGGTGATGATTTCTCCGGCTTCTTGAGCATGAAGCAGAGACTCGCTAGCCTGAGCTTTAAAGAAATCAACGATGGGAATGCGGTTGGGGCCAGTCACCATCAAGGAGTAGTGGGTATAGCGCACCACACCCGCTAGCTCAAACTCCATAATCTGATTGAGAAGCTCGATTGTGCTTTGAGTATTGAGATCTTGCATGAACTTGTTCGGTCAACCTGTAGACTTTGCTTTGCCGATGTTGCTGTTGGGAGTCTTTATCAATAGACGCCTGAAATCATCTTAAAAGATAACGGTCAGAACCATGACCGTCTCAGGCAGGGCGCGAATTGCTTGATGGGTTAAACGCTTGGGAAAAACAGGCCAACATCCGCTTGAGTCTCAAAGCCTTAGCAGTCACCTGTAGCCAAAGTAGCTCACTACAGAGCTTCTGAAACCGCGACAAAACCAAAGAGCAGAAACAGCATGCCGCCAATGCCGGTCAGCCAGCGCTCTGAGAGCCGCCCCGCCATCAGCTTGCCGCACACCACGGCGATCGCGGCGCAGATAGCATGGCCCAGAGTCGCTCCTAAGGCAACTCCCACCGGATGATGAGCCGCTGCTAGGGTGATGGTGGCAAACTGAGTGCGATCGCCCCATTCGGCCACGAAGGTAAGGGTAAAGGCTTTGAGCAAAATGGCTTGGGCCAGTCCAAACCGTTTAGAGATAGGCGCTTGCTGCTGGATGGCCGCACAGGCAGCGGCCTGCTCATCCTCTAAGCCGCCAGCCTCCATCACAGCGGCCTCATACAGCAGCTTGACCCCGAAGCTGATAAATAAGATAACGGCGGCCCACTTTACATAGTGAGCGGGGATGAGGGCAACTATCTGGCCCATCAGCACCGACAGCACCGTCATCACAAACAGAGCCGTCGTCACGCCGGCAAAAACCCAGCGGCGAGGATAGCGTATCGCTAATAGCGCTCCAATGAAAAAAGTTTTATCCCCTAGCTCAGATAGGGTAATTAGCAGTAATCCAGCGGTAAATCCAGTTAGTAGGCTCATGCGTTTGCCAAAAGTAATGGCTAAGTGGGCATGACGAGCCTTTGAGCAGACTTCACCAAGCCCACTCAACTGTGGACTCAGTGAAGGTCTCGCTCACAAACGATTAAGACTTAATGCTTGCTGCCTAAACCAGGTTTGTCACCAGTATGTTGATTTAGGCATTGGGATAGATGTCCCGCAGCTACTCCCCTTCAACTCGCTTCAGAATATCACAGTATTTTCGGCAAAACTTGACCAAAATTCGGCCGTTTTCCCAATCTCCAGGCGCGAATTGAGAGGCAGAACCTGAATCAATCATAAAGCGATCGCCCTAAATCAAGAATGCCGTCTTGAGGAATAACGCTCTCGACTCGTGATTCAGATTCCTGGCGTTTGAGAATATTGTAGAGATTAATAGTCATGCTTGGCTGACCAATCGGTTGGGGATTGGGGGGTGTCGGTAAGGGATTTGAGCACGTCCCAACCAGGGCCAAAAGTTTGGAAGCAAAGTTACCCTATTCATTCCGCGCTAGCTGTTGCGATACAGCAGCCAAAGAAAGTACGGGGCGCCAATGATAGCCGTAATCACGCCGCAGGGCAGCTCAATCGGGGCAAACAGCAGACGACCCACCAAATCAGCTAGCTCCACAATGCAGGCTCCCATCAGGGCTGCAACGGGAAGTAATCCGGCATGAGACGGCCCCACTAGATGCCGTGACAAGTGCGGAGCCATCAGACCGACAAAGCCAACCGCACCGGCAGTGGCAACGGAGGCTCCCGCCAGCGCCACCGTGCAGATCAAGAGCAGGCTGCGAGTCCACTCCACCCGGCTACCCAGTCCCTGAGCCAGATTGTCACCCAGGGTCAGAGTGTCTAGATCTCGCGCCAGCACCAGCGATAAGGGGATAAAAACAATTAGCCACGGGACTAGAGGCCAGAGGTGTTCCCAGCTGCGGCCATAGACGCTGCCCGCAAGCCACACCAGCGCCTGACTGACATCGTAAATATTGCCAAACGTAACCATGAGGCTGGTGAACGCCCCAGTGAGGGAAGTCAAGCCCACTCCGACCAAGATGAGACGAACCGGAGAGCTGCCTTGGTTCCAGGCCAGGAGATAAATGGCGATCGCCGCTCCTAGTCCTCCCA
>NZ_JASATW010000002.1:312093-363210 GCF_030405905.1 Sphaerothrix gracilis Ecp01 | reverse complement strand
TCTGCGCCGCTGCAGTTAGGGTATCTTCGCTACCACTCTGCAGGCTAGCGGGCTGATTGGGCGGGCGGGCGGGGGAGGCAGGAGGGCTGGAGGATAAGCTATTGAGATCTGTAGAGGGCAAATTAGACGCTGCAGCCGCCGTTGCGGGCGGCGAGGTCGCGGGCGGGACTGCAGAGAGATCAGGCGGGCGGGTCGCAGGCGATCGCTGGACGGGGCTGCGGCCTGTACGGTCTGCGTCTGAGGGAGGCGGTTTGGCATTAGACGGATCTTCTACGGTCGGAACCATTGGGGTAGGAGACGATCCCGGGGAGCTACTGTCTGAGGCTTTAGCTTGAAGCGGGGAGGAGGCCTTTTGCTCACCTACGAGGCTAGTCTCTGGTGGGGAATCAGCAGTTGGGCTGGGGGAAGCTGCTGTCTGAGGGGATATTGACGCGGATGGGGACGATGGCGCTGATGGGGACGATGGCGTAGATGGGGACGATGACGCTGATGGGGACGATGGCACTCCAGGTAAATTTCCTGGCTCATCGGTCAGCGGCTGGAGCAAGCTATTCCCCTGTGAAGTAGGCGCTGCTAAAGCGGGCAGTTCGTCAGGAGATTCTACTGCTTGAGGCAATCGCTGGTCTAAAATCTCTGGTTGAGAATCGGCTGCCTGGCTGACAGCTTCAGCGGTAGTGGTTGGCTTATTGGTCGGTATCGCAGTCTGTTGAGACTGTGGTGGAGAGATTGGCGGCGCGGCGATTTCCGGGGAGATGTCGGCTTGCCTTGAAACGGGTAAATCAGAGACGGCCGGAGGCTGACTTTCTGCAGATATTGAAGCAGAATCCTCTTGCCGTTGCAGGTTCTCTGACTGATTGACAGGCTTTTCGGCAATTTGTGGGTTCTGAGATACTGCAGGCGATGGAGTAGGTTGTGCTGCAGATTCAGCCGTTCTAGGGGCTGGCAGGGAAGCCGGTGGGCTAGGCTGAGGCGATCGCTGCACTTGCCTACTTGCTGAAACAGCTTCACCGGCTAAAGGCTCCGCCACAGAAGTGGACTCCTCAGAGACACTGGCTGGTTGAGTTTGCTTGAGCGCGGGACTAGAAGGTGCGGGCGATCGCGGATCTAGCCGCTCGGTTGAACGGCTGTCTATTGAATCACCAGAAGAACTGGCGGCTGTGGGCGCAGAGGCGCTAGGCGCTGTAGGCGATTGATTGGGTAGTGCTGGCGATCGCTGAACGACTTCCGCCCCAGAACTGCGGGAGGTGTCAGTTGGGGGTTCAGGCATAGAGGTCTGAGGGGAGGGCGGCTGTCCCTCTGACGCGGCAGCGGCGGCTGGTAAGCTAAGGCGATGAGAGCTGTCCGTTAAATCAGTTAGAGGCGTAGGGGCGGATACCGCAGTGACAGGCGCTTCTGGTGGCCAGTCGGGATCGCTACCGGCCAGGGCGCTGAGAGTGTCAAAAATAGCGTTACTTTCTGAGGCGGGCTGAGGCGGGGTTTCCGGTTGGCGCTGAACAGCAGGCGGATTTGAAGCGATCGCGGGCGTAGATGGAGGTAACGGCTGCGGTGAACGAACAGCAGGTTGCAGCGGCTGAAACGGCCAGTCTCGAAAGGCTTGGAGATAGCTGCCAGCGCCCAGCCCTTCAACTTGAAAAATTGAGGGATCTAGGGTTGAGAGCGATCGCGCGCCTAGCGGTACCATGAACTGCAGGTTTGGGGCTGACTGGCCTAAGGGTGACGCAGGCAGCAGCGGTCGATCTCCAAGGCGATCAGCGATCGCCTCATGCGGATATTCGGGAGTTGCTGCCGGATCAGCCATAACTTAAAAAGAATCCTGTTCGCGTTGGTTCTACGGCATACCTCAAGAATTAGAGGCCGAAAAATAGCCAGTGCTATCGCGCTTGATGCCGGTTTCTGCGCCACCACCGCCAGATTTGGCCACCACCTTCACCCCTTCATAGGCCAAAGTCAGTTCCTCAATTGCAACTGCGCTGCCGCTGGCCTGCAAGGAAGGCGTTTTCCACCCCACCGGCACCGCGCCAATCAGCGTCCAAGCCTGCATTGTTTCCCCAGCCTGGTTAAACACCAAGACGTTAATATTGCGCCGCTCCGCCTTGCCCGGCTGTAGCACCGAATTGATCCAGTTCCAAAAGGTCAAATCGTCGGTGATGCCCCGCTTAAGCGTCAGATCACCAAATTTCGCCTGCTTGAGAAAAATGCGCTGCTGCTCATTGACACCCCCTTCAAAGTAAGTTTCCTTATCGATCTGGATGTCTAAACCAGAGCATTCGCTAAAGGAGGCGCTGAGACTGCTATCCATCTCTACATAGAAGCGGTTAGCACTGACGTAATTCAGTTCGTAGATTGGATCATCTGCCATAGTTCCTACCTGCCATAGCCTCGACAACGTTCTTGGGCATAGTGCAATTCTGCTTGAAGCAGCTCAAAAACTCGTTCGCTTAGCTGTTCAACGGCTAGCGGATCGGCCAACAGCTCTGCCGCTAGCTGAGCGATCGCGGCTTGGTCTGTATCTGCAAGATAATTTTGTACAGACAGCGGCGCGGCTAGACCGGATGGCCCACCATAGTGAACTATCCTCGGTATGGTTTCATGCCGAGCTGACTGAATCTGGCGGTTGAGTGAGCCTGAGTTAGCGGGTGACACGAGACGGTTTCTTCAGCAATATCAGTGAGAGAGACTATCAAAATTAAATAGCCAGCCAGGGCAGAGAATACTCAAGCGCCTGGTTATTTCTACCTTAATTCAAGCATCCATTCCGGATGTTAAAACTCCTGGCTGCGATCGGCAGGTTCATCCGCTGCGGCCACGTCGGGGTCGGCCTCCGTTTGAGTTGGGGTCGCCAAATAAGCTGCAGAGGACGGCGTTCTCAGCGCCTGAGCGCGACTAAGTAAATCGTGGATGCGCTTTTCCTGCAGCGTGTTGGTCGGCGCTGCGGGGACAGCAGTTTGCTGCTCCTGCCGCAAATCAGCCTCTGCTTGCGCCTTAAGCTGCTCGTAGATTGCCTGCATCTGTGGGTTTTGCATATCTAGCGGCCCCTCTGTTGGCTCTGTCTGAGCCAGTTGGGCCGCATCGCTGCCCTGACGAATGGCCCTTGCCCGCTGCACCAAATCTTCTAGATAGTCAATTCGCCGCTGCTTGTGACTGACTTCTGAACGACCGCGTAGCTGCTCTTTGAGCTGCTCATAGATGGCTTGGGTATAGCCCCCCTTATTGGCCTGATCGACCAGTTTAGTTCCCAACGCCGTCAGCACCAATACTAGCGTTGACGGTACGACAGGGAGCCAGCCGCCTTGTAAAAACAGCACATAGGCCAAGCCGACACCAAAAATTATCGCCGCGCCCTCGCTGAGGAAAAACTGCCAGGAGCGCTGGGTCCAGAGGGCCAGCAGACCTCCTAAAAAGGCCCAGACCCAAATCCACAGAATTTCGACTATTTCCGGCAAGGCCCAAATCAAAGGTCGCCCGTCTAAGACGGCGCTGATGATTTGACTGACTGCCTGAGCGTGCACAACCACGCCCGCCATCTCTCGTAAATTTTCCTGAGCGGCCAGATAAGGCGTAATGAAAACGTCCTTTTCTACCTGAGAAGTATAGCCAATCAGCACAACGCGATCGCGAATCAGGGCCGGATCCACCTCATCGTTGAGCACCTGCGACAGACTCACCTGCTCTACGGCACTGCGGGCAGAGCGGTAGTTAAGCATCAGGTCATACCCTGCGTCGGAATAAGCATAGCCGCCAAACGTCAGGCTGATGGGGGAGAGCACCGTATCACCAATCAGCACCTCACCGTATTCGGTTTGGTCGGCAATGATGCCTTCGCCTTCTAGATAAATTAGCGACAGCAGAAAAGCCAGGGACTCCTGGGGCAGGGGAAAGTCTTTGCCCAGCGGCACATTCGGCGTATTGCAGTAGTGAGATTCGACTACTGAATCCTCCAGCAGATAGGGCACTGACAGCAAAATGCTGCGGCGCACCACACCGCCAGGATCCTGGGGCAGCTCAGCAAAGCCTACTTGAGTATCGGGAATCCCTTCTGGCGGCGGCACTCCCGGAAAATCAGGGTTGCTCAGCAGACAGGCCACAATAATATTTTCATTGTTCTGCATGACCTGCAACATGCGATCGCGGCCTTCGGCTGGCCCTTGGGGAATATCGCGACCAATATCTACCCCAATCACCCGCGGCTCATAGCTTTCCAGCTTGACTAGTAGGTCGGCCAGGGTACCGTCGTGCAGGGGCAGTTCTTGGCGCTGCTGAATGTCTTCTTCGGTGATGCCGACCACCAGCAGTCGTTCGTCCATTCCCTCATCAGGCTTCCAGCGGATAAAGCGATCGTAAGCCCCTAGCTCTAACCCCTCCAGCGCGCCAAAAAAGCGAATCAGCACCACACCCCCCGTAATCACTAGGCTAGTGACAATGACGGTGTGGCTAAAAGCCCGTCTGAGAAACCGAAATGCCATATCTTCCCTCCTGCACCGCTATTGCTGAGCTAACTGCTGCCGAACGGCCTGGATTTCACTCACCCAGCGGCGGCGATCGCTGTTGACTAAACTTAAAATCTCCTCCAAAGACCAGTGAAAATGTAGGGCAATGTAGGCTACCTCCTCGTGGAGTTGATCTGAGGGGTAGCTTACGACTCCCCCGACAGGGCCAGCTCCACCTCGAAGGCATTCCCACACTGAGGACACTGCGCCGGAATGTGAGCGTCCCCCTGCTGATTGACGCGGTTGTAAAACTCTTTGAGATAGGCTAGGTCCTGAGTGAACAGATTTTCGAGCTGCTCGGCCTGTACCTGAGGCAGGGTGCCAAGCTGAGTGATGACCTGGGAGAGTAGAACTAGGCTGAGGTAGCCGGGAAGGTCAGCTGCGCGGCGATCGCGCTGAGCTACAAGCTCATCGCGTCCGGTGGCTAGCCGCATTTTGCCCTGCTGATGAATCTGCCCAGATTCATCTAGCAGCCCCCTCGGCAGGGTGAATTCAAATTCGGTAACTAGATCTAGAGGGGTCATCGTTCTTCAGGCAAAGGGCTATCAGTTTTAGGCGTTACGCAGTTCAAAATCAAAGACGCTCGTGGTAGGGATATGCCCCCCTCTGCCCTCGTTTTAAGATTCAGACGAGGGCGCGGGTGCGGGCGTGACCGGCTCGGAGAGATTAGCCTCTTCCAGCTCATTAATATGGCGATAAAACTTCTGCAGATAGTTTAAGTCGCAGGCAAACAGCCGCTCAATTACGGTAGGGTTCACTTCGTCTAAAGCCCCTAGCTGAGTAATCACGCGGGCCAAAATGATCACAGTGGCATAGGCCGGATTTGACTTCACGCGCACATCCCGCAGCGGCGTAATTTCATCCATCGCGGTAGCCAACCGCATCACGCCTTTGCGATGTACGTTGCCTTCAGCATCTAGATAGCCTTTGGGCAGCATGAACTCGAACTCCGTCTGCATCCCTTATTTCACCCGCTTGAATTCATCGACTGACAGCTCCACTTCCTCTAGCTCAAACTCTTTGCTGTCGGCTTTAACATCGGAAATTTTGTAGCTGACTGGCCAAGCGCCGCTGAAGCGAAAGCGCACTGATTCTTCCGCCGCCTGATCGTAGAGGGTCAGATCGCCGTCGCGTCGCTGCTCCGACCACTTGCCTTCCTCAACAGCGGCAAACCAGTCCCACATGGCTTTGGAGATGGTCATGCCTCGCTTCAGCATGATATTTTCGCTTTTCATATTGCCGGGCATTTTCACCCGTACCATGCGTCCGCGCGGCGTACCATTTTTTCCCCATTTCTGAGGTGTGACCTCACAGAGCTCAATCACCTCCTGCGATCGCTTAAATCCCTGACAGTCCATAAAATAGCCGTCAATGCGCTCATCGCTGCCGTCTAGATGAATCTCCAAATAGAAGCGCGAAGAGGTAATGACTTCGTAAGACTTGTCTTCAGCCACAACGACACCTCTCAACGAATCAGCAGGTGGGCAGTGCCCACTACCTGTTATTTAACCCGGTGAATCGAGTGATAGACAATCTCAACGGTTTCTGTGGCGAGATCGGTGGCTCCGGCTTCAAACTTAGATGACTTGTAGCTAGCCGGGGCAACGCCGGTTAGATCCCAGCGAGCAGCCTCATCCCCACCCTGGTTATAGAGTACGATGGAGCCGGTTTTGAGCTGACCTTTGGCTGCGGACCCGCCGCCCTTGATCGGTTCAGAGTGGAAGTCTTCGTACCACTTCATCAGGCGATCGTCTTCCACCGTATCTACATACTCAATGGTGATTTTGCCGTTTTCAATGCCGGTGACGGTGGCCTGCATGGTGCTCTTACCGCCCTTACCGACGCCGAAAGGCTTGGCGTCTCCTGCGGTCGCCAGCTTAATTTCAATCCCGCTGACTTTTTTCACCAGCAGATCTTCTAGGCCATCAAAGGACACATAAAACTTAGAGCAGGCTAATACGTTGAAATCATTACTGTCTGGCATGGCAATGTTCCTCGTTTCAGATTAAGGCGCTTTTAGCCCAAGGCTATTTTGTCCGGTTGATTTGCTCACAAACCATTTCAAAGGTTTCGGTGGCTAAGTCTTTGCTATCGGCAGCAAGATCAGAAACCTTGTAAGTTTTGATCCAGGCGTTAGTGATGTTCCAGCGCAGGATTTCTTCATCGCCCGCGTCATAGCCGACAATGGAGCCGTTCTTGCGGTTGTCAGACCACTTGCCGTCGCCACCCTCACTTTTGGGCATGGTGGCTTTCATCCAGTTGTACCAGTCCAAATCTCCCTCACAGAGAAAGGTTTCAATGGTGAAATTGGGGTTTTCTTCAAAGCCGGCAGAGGTTGACTGCCACAGGGTTTTACCGCTTTTGGTAGAAGCGAGGGGCTTTTCGTGTCCGGCAGTTTGTCCGGTGAAAGTCACCTCGGTGACGCTTTTGATCATCTTTTCGGTCAGACCGTCAAATTCTACGTAGAATCGACTAGTTGGGATAGGTCTGAGATCAGCCATTGTTACTGCTCCTCAAGCACAGCTATAGGTCAATAGATCAAATGTAGATACTTTGTAGGGTGTGCCACACAGCGCATGACGCACCGCGTACTTCGCATTTCTTTGAATATGGATTTTCTGTAGGTCGGGTGGAGCTTGATGAAATCTAGCTTGCGATCGCTCCGCCCAACCTACCCACCGCTTGTAGAACAAGGCGTTGGCTTACTGATTCGGTGCCCACTGGCTAATGCGGAAGATGACAAATTCAGCCGGACGGACAGGGCAAACGCCGACTTCTACATATAGCCGACCCATCATCATGGTTTCGTGGGTATTGAGTTCTCCGTCGCACTTGACGTAAAACGCCTCAGACGGCGCGCCGCCAAACAAAGCGCCCTCTCGCCACAACCGCTCTAGGAAGTTGTTGACGGTACGCTTCACCCGCTCCCACAGATCCATGTCGTTGGGTTCAAAGACGACCCACTGCGTACCGATTTCAATGGACTTCTCGATATAGCTCAGCAGTCGCCGCACACTGATATAGCGCCACTGAATGTTGTCCGGCTCAACCAGCGTCCGAGCGCCCCAGACCTTAATACCTCGGTTGTAGTTGGCAAAGTTGCGGATGCAGTTGACGCCAAGGGGGTTGAGCAGTTCTTGCTCGCGCATGTTGGTTTCGTAGGCTAGACCCGTAACGCCTCTGGGCGTTTCGTTGGCAGGCGCTTTGAACACCCCGCGCGACTCATCCGTGCGGCACCAGATGCCCATCATGTGGCCGCAGGGGGGCACCATCAGCGGTCGGCCACCGTTGCGGGGATTGGCCACCTGAATCCAGGGATAATACAGCGCACCGAACATCGAGCGGCGGTTAAAGGTTTTAATCCACTGGGCGGCGTGCTGAGGCTTTTGCTCTTGGGGCGGTACGGCCTGGTTGTCGTTCTTGCCTAGCTTGACGGGCGGCAAATCCAGGACAGCCATGCGGTAGGCGGGGCCGGGGAAGGAATTTTCGCACAGGGTCAGCATCATTTCCATAATGCCGTGTACCTGTTCAATATCCAGCAGACCTTCCTGGTAGGCTCGCATCAGGTCAGGGCAGGCCACCATTGCCACTTCGTCAATTTCAAACAGACCCTGCAGACCTTCCCGGTCATCTCGCATTCCCTGCACGTCCCGGGGGAGGCGATCCGGGGGGGCAATGTAAGGCGGCGGGGCCACTTCGTAGTAGCCGTTGGCCGGGCGGCGGGAGAGGGGCTGGCCGTTCTGGGAAATATCGGCGATTTGCAGATATTCAGACTCCTGCAGCGCCGTCACCGCGTAGTCACCAACCGCAGTATCCACTTCGGGATTCATGGTCAGGTGCTCATAGCGCTCCACTTCGCGTCCGCCCTGCTGCACGCTGACCGTAAAATACTCACCCGTATCTAGCGGCGGCTCCGCATCTTCATCCGCGTTTTCGTCCAGCTTAGGATGGCTCTCAGTTACCTGAACGAGGATGCGGCTTTCGTTACTGGGCGGCAGAGCCAGGGTGCCAGTTTCATTGCTGCCAGATCCCTGCAGGTTAAGGCTTAGAGAAGGCTTGCCTCCCGGTGTCAGGACTTTGGTGGCCAACTCTTCAGCCGAAGGAGGCTGCGTACCCGGTAGCTTGGTCCCAATACTGACCACCCAGCAGCGACCACCTCCATTTTGAAACCAGCCTTGGACGGCGAAAGGTAAATAGGCGTTAAAGTCAGTAAATCCGTCAGAGCCAGGCCGAGAATAATACTCTAGGTACTGACTCCAGTTGGTGATCAACATGGGCTTGAAGAGTTCGGCGTCGCCGCGCACATCTTCAGTGAAGCCAATAAACCCGGCGACGCTCATGCTAATCCCTTCAATCGGGCGACTGCCGCGATCGACCTCTTCGACGTAGACCCCAGGGGCGAAATAATCCAATGCCATGCTTTTTTTATCCTCCTGACCCAGTGGGTTAATAAGCAATTCATAAACCATTGCAGCCAATGGTTAAAAAGCCAGAACCTTGGGTTCCGGCAACGGGTTACCCGTGTGGTGAGTCACCCCTGCGATCGCCTGCGATACCTGTTTTGAAAGAGGCGGACAGGATCCTAAAGGGACTGTCACCTGCAGATGAAGGGCCGGACGCAAGGGTACGCCAAGCGCCGTCCATAGCGTCATGGCATCCAGAGCGCTCTTGATCGATACCTGCACAGGTATCGCAGGCTGCCCTCTTAGCTGCGGCGCTAAAGCGTCTTCCGGTAAGTATGGGCAGTTTAAGAACAGCAGTAAAATCTCGGAGAGCAACCGCTGCTCCCCTAACGCCGTGAAGTCTGAAACACTGATCAAGAAAAGTAGGTTAAGCCACCCGTCAGCGCTATCTTCAAGTCTGGCTAAGCCTGACTGCATAGCAGGCTGCCCGTACCCCGGCTGGATGTGATAGCAATAGAGGCTCACCACCGGCCGGTTGTCCTGATTGACTTGGGGAGGATTAAAAGAGATTTGTTCCTTGCTAATGAGGGAAGTTCGGCTGGTAAGAACCTCCGCAAGTGTCTGGGCGACAGCCGGAATCATAAGGCGTTAGGGCGTCGAAAACACACTCTAACCTTAGGCAGCGGCCCAGAACTTGGTCATTAGACTTTGGTCGAGATTTCAAACCGTTACAAAAATCCCGATTTTTTCCCGATCGCCTGGCTTATTTATTGTGAAGTCTTTGTATAAACTCTGTGCGATCGCTCACAGGGTGCGAATAGAATAGGCTCATCTTAAATAGCTTGGTCTTAGTATTTTCGCTGAGGATTTGATTTGCTTAAATTCTTTAATTTCGCTGAGTTAATAATGGATTAGAAAGCCCCAAATTCTTTATAGAAGGTAGGTCGGGAGGCTTCTTTTTAACAAAAGGCTCTTCGCTTTATTTCCTAGCCCAACTCAAATTTTTCATTCAGCCGATCTGCTTAACTGGAAAATTTTTCAAGAACGTCTATTTTCTTAACAATTTGCCATCACAATGCAGTCTCAGGTTAAAAACAATTTACTTTCTCCTTTAAGAGTTGTTAAACAGGATCGCCAGCCAACTGATTTTGTGTCGAGCTGTCAGCAGCTAATTGATCAGCTATTTGACCAGCTATCAGTCACCGCCATCTGGGGCGTTTTTCGAGCCGGGCCGACTAGCCGCTACCAGGCTGTTGCCCGCTATTGGCAAGGAGAATGCTGCTTTAATTCGGCTATGCTCACTTACCTTGAATCAGAAGACTGGTTATGCCCCGATTTTGTGCCGCTACAGGTAGAGCGGCTCGACTTAGCCGTTGGCGATCTAATCCCCTACTTCTGCGGCGATAATCCTGACGCGCCTTACTATCTGCTGATATGGTCAAAGCAGCCACTGAGCCAGCTCCAGCAGTTTTGTATCGCTCAGCAGACCCGCCTAATGGGGCTGACGCTGTGCCCAAAATCTCCGCCGCTCCAGTCTCCCCAACTCAATCTGCTGCAGGAGATACTACAGCGGATTGAGCATCAGCTGCGCAACCCCTTAGCACTGGTAGGACTCTATGCCGATTTGCTCCGGCAAAATCTAAGCCAGCCCAAACAGCAGCAGCAGGCCCAGCAGATCAGCGATACGATTACCGACATTGGTAACAGCCTCAAGCAGATCCGGCAGTATAGTCGCACTGCTCAACTGCAGCTTCAGGCCCAGGATGTGCGACAGCTACTGGAAGATAGCCTGAGGGGACTACACCCGTGGATTGAGCAAAAAGGGTTACAGGTTGTCTATCCGACGGCAGCGCTAGTCATAGAAATGGACACCTGGCAGATGAAACAGGTTTTTCATAATTTGCTCAGCAATGCCATTTACTTTAGTCCGCCTCAAAGCACGATTACCTGCCGCTGGACGGACTTTCAACAAGAAATTTTAATTGAGATTTGTGATCAGGGTGCGGGATTGTCTGATATTGACATGAAAGAAATCTTTAAGCCGTTTTATTCCCGTCGCAGCGGCGGCACAGGGCTAGGACTGGCGATCGCTCAGCAAATCGTCCAGCAGCATCAGGGGCGCATTTGGGCCGATAATTTGCCTCAAAGGGGGGCGCAGTTTTGTATTAGTTTGCCGCGATTGGCGTAAGCGTTTCCTAGATTGAGTGTTTCCTTAGATTAGTTTCCTTAGCGTTATGACCCTTATTAATTTAGTCGGAACATTGGGAGCCATTGGGGATGATGTCAGTAGAGTATTTGCCAAAACCGGCCACACAGACCCTTTCTGTCTTGCTGGTAGATGATAATCATCAGTTCCGACACGGATTGGAAACGCTGCTAGGCTTCTATCACACTACCGGCTCGCTTTCCTGCCGCGTTGTCGGTCATGCAGCTTCGGTAGAGCAAGGTTTACAGCTCGTTCAAGAGCAGCAGCCCCAGCTTGTTTTGCTGGATATGGAGCTGGCTCAAAACGATGGCGTTACTTTTTTAATCGAGCAGCGACAGCTCAAGCAGCCGAGCCGGGTTCTAGTGCTATCAGCTCATCAGGAAGATGAGTGGGTTTTTCGGGCTATGCAGGCCGGGGCCTGCGGCTATATTTTCAAAGAACGGTTGGCCCATCAGCTCTCTCAGGCGATCGCTACGGTAATGCAAGACCAGGTATATCTTTCCGCTGAAGTGGCTACTCGCTTCTTTCGGCTATTTCATTTCTATAGCGGGCGCACCATGCTGGCCAATGTTGAAGTACATCTGACCGAGCGCGAGCAGGAGGTATTGCATTGGTTAGTGCAGGGGGCTTCTAATGACGCGATCGCTAAACGGCTGCATATTACAGTAGCTACCGTCAAAGCCCATCTCACCGGCATCTTTGAAAAGCTGGAAGTCAGCAGCCGCACCCAGGCCATTGTCAAAGCCCTAAAGCTGGGACTAGTAGCGGCATGAGGCAGGTTCAGATATAAGTTTAGTGTTGGCTTATGGCTACAGTCTGCTCAGATTTAACCCAGAAACTAGACTGGCTGCGATCGCAGCTCCAGGGAACGCTAGTGTGTGATCCAGACGGTGTTCATCTAGCTCCCTGCGGCTCCGGGTGCGGGTGCGGGTTTGAGTCCTATCATGGTTCTTCTCGGCCCCTATGAGTAATCACCTCGCCATTGCGACAGTTACGGCTACGCTGCAGAGAACGCTACAGGCGGCGGTGCAGCTCGATGTTGAAGGGTCACGGGTGACGACGGTGCGCCCTAGCGACATTGGTAACGGCACGCCAGAAACCGGCGTGAACATTTTTCTCTACCAGATCATCACCAATCCGGCCCTCAACAATATTGACGCTACGCCCTTTCGCAGTCGCGGCAATCCAGTGAAGCGGCAGGCAGCGCTGGACTTGTACTACATGCTGAGTTTTTATGGCAACGATACCGAGCTAGCACCGCAGCGGCTCTTAGGCAGCGTTGTCAGCACCCTCAATGACTACCGCATGATTCCGGCGGAAATTATTCGTGATGCCTGCGAAGACTCAACGCTGAATTTTCTGCAGGACTCGCGCCTGGCCGATCAGATTCAGCAGATTACCCTGATGCCGCTCGATCTGAACCTAGAAGATCTTTCCAAAAGCTGGACGGTCTTTTTTCAAACGCCCTACGTGCTATCAGTGGCCTATAAAGTTATGGTAGTGCTGATTGAAGGGGAGAAAACGGCGCGGCGGGCGCTGCCGGTGCGCGATCGCCGTGCTAGCGGTTTAGCCCCTTACTTCAGCCAGCCCGCCGTCGAGCAGGTGATAGCTGCAGCAGGCCGTTATGAGCCAATTTTGCTAGACAGTGACCTGATTCTGCGGGGCAAAAATCTCAAGGGAGATCAGGCGACCTATGTGCGGCTGTGCGGCGTTGACATCCTCCCCACTCTGGTTAAGCCCACCGAAATTCAGCTTGCTCTAGCTGACATACCCAGCGCCGTGATCCGGGCAGGAGTACAAAGCTTGCAGGTATTTCATCCGCCCGCTGATACCTACGGCCAAAGTCCTCGGCGCGGGGTTGAGTCTAACGCCGCGCCGTTTGTGCTGCGTCCGGTCGTCACCCAGGTTAGGGTTGAAGTCGCTGAAGAGAGCAGTGATGAGCCACGAGCCGGAGAAATTTTCATCACCGTTAACCTGACCGTTGGGATGCGGCAGCGGGTCGTAGTATTCCTCAATGAGTGGTCTACTGAAAATCCCAGAGACTATTCTTTTGAAGCGGAACCCAGAGCAGAAGATAGCCCAGCGATCGCCATTCCCTTCAAAGACGTTGAGCCGGGAGAATACCTGGTGCGGCTGCAAATTGACGGGGCCGAGAGCCAGCTAGAAATTGATAATACGCCAGGAAGTCCCACGGAGAACTGGTTCACCGGCCCCCGCATCACCCTTCATTGAGGACAGTGACATGGCAGAGGATGACTATATCAGACAGCAGCTCAATCTGGAACTAGAAGGCATGAGCGTCAATCAGCTCACCGAGCTAGGCAACCAGGCCATTCAGATGGGTCTGATTGCGGGTCATGGCTACCATCGCGGTCAGTACGAAATTTTGCGGCAGGGCAAAATTATTTTGCTGCCGCCTCAAGAAGCGCTGACTTATTTACAGGACTTGATTCGAGACGTTTCGGGATGACGATATGGCGACGGCAACCGAACTCTGGCGCGAGGCAAATCACCGCTATCTGATGCAGGCGATCGCTCAGGTGATTGCCCGCCTAGAGCGCAAGGCCCATTCAGCAGAGACAACTACCATCCCTGCCGATCCGGCGCCAATTCAGCCGCTGGCCGCCTTAGACCATCTCTGTTCGCTGCTGGGGCTTTCTCGGTTTGAGCGAGATATTCTCGTCCTCTGTGCGGGGATGGAGCTAAATCCGATGGTCGCGCCCCTGTGCGCCACGATTCAAGCAGACCCGCAGCAGGGCTATCCCACCTATAGCTTGGCCCTATCGATTTTGCCGTCGCCCCACTGGTGGGCCTTAACCCCTGAGAGCGCCCTGCGCCGCTGGCACATTATTGAAGTTGGCGGTGGCAATGCCCTGACCCACAGTCCGCTGCGTGTTGACGAGCGCATTCTGCACTATCTGCTCGGCATCAAATACACCGATACGCGGCTTAAGGGCATTCTGACGCCGCTGCCGGAGAGGCTGGCCGCCTTTGAAACCTTGCCTCCGTCCTACCAGGCGATTGTCAGTCAGGTAGCCCATGTTTTACAGCCAGCCGACTCAAACCAGGCCCCGGCCATTCAGCTCTACGGCAGCGACGACACGACCCAACGGGCGATCGCCCTTGCCGCCTGTCGGCAAATACAGCATCAGGGACTGTTGATTACCGCCGATGTTTTACCCGTCGAACTGGGCCAGTTCAACTTGACTAAGGCTCTCTGCGAGCGGGAAGCCCTGCTAACCGACTGCATTTTAATCCTCGACTGCAGCGCTATCAGCAGCACTGAGAGCGGCGAAGGCGTAGCGGCCCAGCAAAACAGCGCCGTCAATCGCCTCATCGATAGCCTCTACTGTCCGGTGATTATTCTCAGCCGCGATCGCCGTCCTCAGCGCCAGCGATCGCTCATGACCTTCTCCATTCCTTCCCCCACCTACGAGGAACAGCGCATCCTCTGGCAGCTTCACCTGGGCGAAACTGCCGCTCAGCTCAACGGCCATATCGACACGCTGGTTTCCTATTTCAACCTGTCGCCAGCCGGAATTGCAGCAGCGTGTGATAGGACGCGGCGGCTGTGGACAGAGAGAGACGAGGAGAGTGATCCAGAGTTACAGACTGTAGGGAACTCAACAGCGCCCTCAGCTCAAAACTCAAAATTTTGGCCGACCGCTTCCGCCGATAACGCCTCTCCCCTGCCTCTCCTCTGGGAAGCCTGTCTCACCCAGGCCCGTCCCCGCTTAGACGAACTGGCTCAGGCGATTCCACCAGGGGCTGACTGGCAGGACTTGGTACT
Source organism: Sphaerothrix gracilis Ecp01 (assembly GCF_030405905.1). Lineage (NCBI taxonomy): Bacteria > Bacillati > Cyanobacteriota > Cyanophyceae > Nodosilineales > Nodosilineaceae > Sphaerothrix > Sphaerothrix gracilis. Next base: position 348,324 of record NZ_JASATW010000002.1, on the reverse strand, counting down.
ACCCGAAAAAGAGCTACAGGTGCTGCACACAATTGCAGCCCATGTGAGACAGCGAGCCAGGGTTTATGAGCACTGGGGCTTTGGCCGTAAGGGCAGTCGCGGATTGGGAATTAGTACCCTGTTTGCGGGGCCGAGCGGTACGGGTAAAACTCTGGCAGCAGAGGTGCTGGCCCACGATCTAAAGCTAGATCTCTATCGGGTAGATCTCAGTACGGTGGTGAGCAAGTATATTGGCGAGACGGAGAAAAATCTGCGCCGCATTTTTGATGCGGCTGAGACGGGCGGAGCAATTTTGCTGTTTGATGAGGCGGATGCGCTGTTTGGCAAGCGATCGGAGGTCAAGGATTCTCACGATCGCTACGCCAATATGGAAGTGGCCTACCTGCTGCAGCGGATTGAGGCTTACCGGGGACTGGCCATTCTGACCACAAATCTGAAAAGCTCCCTAGATCAGGCATTTCTGCGGCGCATTCGCTTCATCGTCCAGTTTCCCTTCCCAGATGCCAAGCAGCGGGCCGAAATCTGGCGGCGCATTTTCCCGGCCCAAACGCCGCTTAAGGATTTGTTGTATGACAAACTGGCAAAGCTCAGCGTTTCTGGGGGAAATATACGTAATATTGCGCTGAATGCCGCTTTCTTGGCCGCAGATGCTGATGAGTCTGTGCAGATGCATCATATTCTGCAAGCCTCGCAGGCCGAGTACATTAAGCTAGAGCGACCGCTAACCGATGCTGAGGTGAAGGGGTGGCTGCCCAAGCAGAATTAAGCATTTACCAGATTGGCTCGATTCCCTTATCGCATTTATAGCTATGACACACGCCCAAAGAAAATCTTCCCAGGCCAAGCCTTCTCACCACGCGCTGCCCCAAACCTCAAATCTGTCTGAAACCGACGGCGATCGCCAGTTGCAGAGCCGACCTTTTGCCCAGCCTGTCCAGCGAGAAACGGCTGTGGAGAACGTATCGTCTGCCCCATCTGCACCTGCAGACTTAGCTTACGACTGGACAAAAGTTTCGATCCTGCCCAGAGCGGAAACAGCGGGGGCCATCTCGCCGCCTGCGGCTTTGCATATCTCCAACAGTCCCGGAAATCTGGTTCAGGCTGACAAATCAGATAAAGAGAAGACCGTAACGGTAGGTTCCGAGAAAGTTGATATTTCTAGTCCGGAAGAACTGTTTGAAGCCACTCGGATCATCCAGTCCATCAAGGATACGTATGGCATTGATGTGTCTTCTCAGGCGGGCGTCGATGCCATCAAGCAAGACTACACCAGCGCGCCCAAAGACGTCAGAGACAGCTTAAAGACGAAGCAGTGGAAGCTAAAAGAGCTGAAAGCGCTTGAGCAGGCTTTGAAACATTTCTCGCCTATTTTAGGAGACAAGCGTGCTAAATCGTCTCGCTCAGGTACCGATCAGGAAATTACCTCTGCCAGTAAAGTTGATCAGGCAATTGATGAGGACAGCGTCGATGGCGAACTCGATACGACAACGCTAGGCGAATACTTTGAAAGCTCCAAAAATTTCAGCATGTTTTCAGCCGGTACGAACAGCACGGTTGACTTCAAAGACAATGACAAGCAGCTAGAAGGGACAGCGGTGCATGAAATTGCCCACGGTCTTCTAGAGTATGCCATCAGTGACTATGTAAGTACGCTCGACTACTGGCTAGACAAAAATACGGCCAGCGGCAAAGCGGGAGCAGAAGCCCCCATCACGGACTATGGTCAAACCAATGCTAGCGAAGACCTTTCAGAGGCCGCTATGTACTTCTTTGTAGAACCCGCCACCTTGAAGAAAAAATGCCCTGAGCGCTACAACTTTTTAACGAAAACGGTTGCTGCCTGGAAACCCAAGAAGTCAGAATAAGTCCCTGGTGTTCCACGTTGTTAAGCTAACTGCTCATTGATCCAACCCATGAATGACTTACTAAATTCGCTGATAGCAATGCGCGATCGCCCATTGGCTGAAATCCAGCAGCAACTCTCAGCCAGTGATAGCCAGGTGGAGTCTGGCTTTGGCTATGGTAATTTGCAACAGCTCACCAAAGTCCACAATCCGGACGCTAGCCCAGCTCATTTTTACTTCAAGGACAAGCTGCTTGTCCTAATCTATCTCGGTGACGATGCAGCCCTGCAGCATTTCGATGCCCAAAAATTGCAGGCCGATCTGGGCGAAGCCACAGCCGTCCTGCGCTCTAGGGCTGGTAAAAAAGCGAAACATTATGTCTATCCCCAGCAGGGAATTGCTTTTTCTGCAGAGAGAGCTACGGTCGCTTTTTTGGAAATCTACCCGGCTCAGCCTTTAGAAACGTACAAAAGCACGCTTTACAAAGAGCCACCCGTTTTTCGGAAATAGGTACAACTGATCTAGACGCAATTCACTGTCGCATCCAGCTTTATCGGTGGACTGAAGAATGGGGGGAAGAAACCACCGGGTCAGGAGCAGCAGTATTATCAAGCAGCGCCAGCGCTAACCTCAGAGCATAGTCGCAACTGGGCAAAAAGTTTCTCGTCGGCAGCGTTTCTTGAATCTGAAATCGCCGCAGTCGTTCTTTGACCTGACCTTTAGCCCCCACAATAAAAATCTCACCCTGACGGCGGCGACGAGCGGCTTTTACCTCAGACTCAATCGTTAGTGAAGCCGTAACGCCCATTAGCGGCACGTTACTTAAGTCTAAAATCAATACCTCATAGTCACGGCCCATGTGATAGGCGATGGTTCGGGCGGCACCAAAGCTCATTGGGCCACTCATTTGAATCAGCACAACCCGTCGCTGGCACTGATGCATGAGCTGTTGTTCTTCTGGGGTAAGGATGACTTTGGGATCTTCGTCAGGGTGAGTAATGGCTCGTACCTGCTCAATCTGAATGCTGGTGAGCCGGTGGATGGTCAGCATATTGGCCACAAAAGCCCCTACCACCACGGCGGTAATTAGATCTACAAAGACGGTGAGCAACAGCACGCCGTAGGTGACCAGCGTGGCTCGCATAGAGACCTGGCAGACCCGCCACAGAAAGCTCCAGTCAATAATTTTGATCCCCACTTTAATCAAAATCCCGGCCAGCACCGCATGGGGAATTCGAGCGGTAATATCGCCAGCCCACAGCACAATGCACAGCAGCACCAGCGCATGGAACATGCCAGAGAGGGGTGTGCGCCCACCCGCCTGCACGTTGATGACGGTGCGCATGGTGGCCCCCGCACCAGGTAACCCCCCAAAAAGACCGGAGAGCAGATTGCCAATGCCCTGACCAACCAGCTCCCGTTCCGAGTCGTGCTGGGTGCGGGTAATATTGTCGGCAACCAAGGAGGTGAGGAGCGAATCGATCGCCCCCAGCGTCGCCAACATTAGACCATAGCCGACAATATCTCTGAGCTGATTGAGATTGAGGCGGGGCCACTGTAGTTCTGGAAAGCCTTGAGGAATTTCACCAATGCGGGCTACATCGCTGTTAGGGAAGACAAAAATAGCGATCGCGGTACAGACAATCAGCGCTACCAGCGGCGAGGGTACAGTTCGCGCCAGTCGCCCCGACCAGCCAAAAACAATAGCCAAGGTGAGAATGCCCAGTCCGGCTGCGACGGGTTGGGGATCAGCCAGCACTTCTGGTAGCTGCTGCAGGCTGTCAATGACGCTGCTTTGGGCTGGATGTCCTAGCAAGGGGGCTAGCTGCAAAGCGATAATGATCACCCCAATACCCGACATAAACCCTGAAATAACCGTATAGGGCATCAGCGTGATGAACTGCCCTAACCGCAATATGCCAAATAGGATCTGAAAGACGCCGCTTAGCATAACTGCCGTGAAGGCCATTGCCAGACCGTTTTCGGGATTAGCGGCAATCAGCTTAGTGAAGACGGTTGCCATTACCACAGTCATGGGGCCAGTGGGGCCTGTGACCTGGGCTGGCGTACCGCCAAACAGGGCGGCAAAAAACCCGGTAAAAACGGCTCCATAGAGTCCGGCGATCGCACCTGCCCCCGAAGCCACGCCAAAGGCCAAGGCTAGCGGCAAGGCGACAATGGCGGCAGTGAGCCCGCCAAAGAGATCTCCCCGCAGATTGCGAAGATGTAAGCCGTGAGTCAGTTGCATAGCGTCTCAGTGGATGGAGTCGTGAGCTAATGCGATATTAGACAAAGCTGAGCTATCTGGCATCGCTGGGTGAGAGATAAAACCCACCGAGTCTGTTTTAAAGCGCCGACTGCCGCAGTCGATGTGTAGATGAGTACACTAACTGGAAACTTGAGATTTTTTTAATGCTTAAGAAAAATGAGGCTTCCACACGATGTGAAAACCTCAGCTTCACTGTTTAATTCGGCTTAAAAAATACCAATCAGCACAACTAAAGTAAACAGGCAGAAAATAGCGAAGCCTACAGTAAAAATGACCTCATAGGGGGCGTGATTAATCTGCTCTAAATACTGATTAGCCTTTTGATCTTGCTCTTTATCAGGCTTCCATACCATGTCTTTCATGGATTCAAACTCCTAGAACGTGGAGAACAGTGGGCTCTATAACTGATATTGATAGTTGAGAATAAAACGCCAGCAACTGCTTTCTTAGCCAATGCTAAGAGAGTCCTACTAAAAGCTTATCCAGGGCAAAAGATAGATGCGGCGATCGCCCGCCAAACTTAAACCTTATTTTGAGAAATTGATATACTTCGGTAAGACAAAAAGGTTCTTAATATATCAACAATAACTTTAAGCTGACTGAGAACCCACCCGTCAATATCTAAATCTGCAGCCAGCCATGAAAAAGCCTCTGCGGAGACCGACAGAGGCGCAACCTTTAGAGTGCTGAATACACAGTGCTAGGACATTAACACACCCTTTCAGGCAAATTCAAAAGACAGGCTGTCAAACCTGCTGAAGTCAGTAAAGATCATTAAGTTGGCGTGGTTCATCGCTGAGGGCTTTGCGGGCTGCTAGGGAGAAGAGGGACAGGGCTAGACCATCAATAAACAGGGTAATACCCAGCAGCAGACCCAATATCCAAAGGGCCTCAAACGGCCACTGATTCCAAATGAGAATGCCAAGAACAATGCCAAGAATGCCATTGATTAGCACCCAACCCCAGCTAGCCGCAGGCTTAAGGCGAAAAGCCAAAATCACCTTAAAAATGCCCTGCACCAGAATAAATACGCCCAGCACAAAGGCGATTGCCAAAGCGCCCTCAAACAGGTTCAGCAGTATCACCAGGCCTGCGATCGCATAGAGCAGGCCCAAAATCAGCTTCAGGGCAATTTGCCCCGCTCTGCGACTTTGAAAAGCATAAATAGCTTGAGCAATGCCGCTTAGCAGGATCAGCCAGCCAAAAATGAAGGTAGCCGCTAGCGAGGCGACAGCAGGTAAGGCGATCGCAATCACCCCTAAAACAATCATGACAATGCCTAAAATCACGCCCCAGCGAGAACCTTTAAGCAGCTCTAAGCGATCGCTCGGATCGGTAGAAGAATACATTTTTGTTAAGCCCAATACCTTTAGAGGGCTAGTTTTCCACAGAGTTTTCCACAATGCCTCTATCTTGCGGGTCAATTTGAGCTAATCAAAGGCTAGAGTTTTGCGGGTGAAAGATGGCCAGCCACGCCGATGTACATCACCGAAGTATCGCCATCAAAACTAATTTGAAACTGGCCGGTTTGGCGATAGTGCCAGTAGGCAGCAATTGTTTCAGCTAGGCTGCTGCCAAACAGATTAAATCCGCGAATTCTGATCTGAGCAAAGCCAACCTTCTGGAGCTGCTGGGTGAGTTCAGTCGGAGCAATAAACCTGTGCCAGTCGTGAATCCCGACCGGAATTTCTCGCAGCATATTTTCGAGCAGCCAGATCATAATCAGCCGCGATCGCCAGGTACGATTCACCGTATCAAAGCAAAAAAGGCCCTCTGGCCGTAAAACCCGGCGGATTTCCCGTAGCGTCTGAGGTAGGTCTTCTACGTGCTCCAGCACATCGACACAGGTGACCAGATCAAACTGGCGATCGCCGTAAGGCAGATGCTCTGCCACCCCAGTTGTGTAATTAATAGGAAGGTGAGCGGCGTGCTGCTGAGCGGCAGCAATGCAGGCGGCTGACTGGTCTAAGCCCCAGACTTGGGCACCCCGCTGAGCTAAAAACTCGCAGGTATAGCCACCGCCGCAGCCAATATCTAACACCCGCAGCCCCTGCCAGTCTTCAACGTAGCGATCGAAAAACTGAAACCTGAGGGGATTAAGCTGATGCAGCGCATAAATCTTGGCGCTGGGCTGCCACCACTCAGCCGCTTGGCGATCGTAAAATCCCAAATCGTTTTTGAACTTCATGCAAATAAGCCTGTTAACTCCGATATGCTAAACCGCCCGAATTTGACGGCTGATGTCTCTGTGATTATCCCAGCGCTGAATGAGGCCGCGTACTTATCGCGTACATTGAGGCAGCTGAGCTGTTTGCATCCGCCTGTCCGGGAAGTGATTTTAGTCGATGGCGGCAGTGGCGATGAAACGGTAGCGATCGCGCAGGCCGCAGGCATTAAGGTGATCTATGCCGACTTCCCCCGGCGTTCTCACCAAATGAATTTAGGAGCCCAGCAGGCTACAGGTCAGTTTCTCTGCTTTCTCCATGCTGACACTCAGGTACCCGATGATCTCGCTGCCGTCATTGAGAAAACTTTGTCAAATCCGGCGATCGCCTGCGGCGGCTTTATCTCCCTCATGACGGGGCCGCTGCGCACTCACTGGGGCGTCAGTCTGCACAACTTTTTAAAAACCTACTACGCGCCGCTGCTGTTTCGGCCTCATCTATTTTGGCGCGGCTGTCGGCTGCTGTTTGGCGATCAGGTGATGTTTTGTCCGCGATCGCTGTTTTGGCGGTGCGGCGGCTTTGATGCTGAGTTGCCGATTATGGAAGAGGCCGATCTCTGTGTGCGGCTCAGTCAGCTAGGCCGGATTTGTCAGGTCAACCGGGTGGTGCAGTCTTCCAATCGCCGCGTCGCTAAGTGGGGGCCGCTGAAGGCTCATTTTATCTATCTCAGCATTGGCTGTCTCTGGGGATTGGGGGTTCCGGCCCAGCGGCTCAAGCGCTTTTATGAAGAGGTGCGCTGATTCAGGCTCCAGTCGTAGGGCAGGTAGGCGATCGCAGCTTGACTATTCGGCTGCGGCTCACTCTGCCAGTAACGCTGAATATAGGTGGTGACTGAGGGCGCGACCTGTAAAAAGTCAGCCTCGTACCATTTGAAGATTTTGCTGCAGTAGAGAACTTGGCGATCGCGGTCATAGCGAACTTTTTTGGGGTTGTTAACAAAAAGCTGAGCGTCGGCATCTAGCTGCGATCGCACTCTGTCAGGCCAGTAGGCTTCGTTACGCAAGCGGGGACACCCCACCGAGGCACAAACCAGGGCAAAGTGAATGCGCGGTTCCTGAAACTGCTGTCGCAACACGTCATGTTCTAGGGCATTGAGGCTGAGGCGGCGATGGTCTAATCGATAGACCGGTTTCATAAAAAAGTAGAGAAACGCCACCCAGTTGGGAATGCCCAGAATTTGAGGACGAATTGTTTTGAGGGGATAGCGCTGCAGAATCTGCTGCACCACCAGCGCGTTGTAGAGATTGATCAGCAGCGCCAGCTTGTCATCATCTGTCAGGGCATCTGTCTCCAAATCGTCTAAGGTGGCTAACCAGTCTTCAAGGTCAGACTTCGCCTCTGCCTGCCAGCGACGATAATCCACTGCGCCCTCAGTGTCCACATAAGCCTGTAGCAGTTTATTCCAAAGAGCAAAGTCAAGCATCGCTTCCGCAGTGTAAAGTTTTTTATCTTAGAGTTTAGTAGGGTCTAGCTTTTACGATTAAGACACAATGCCTAAAACTATCACTTGGGAAAAATGCTGTTTTCAGCAATCTCAATTGATTTATTCTGAAAAGGCTGAAAAGGTTTTCGGTTTTATCAAATTGATTATCACTATCACCAGTCAAGCGCTAAAAACGTAATAGCGGCATGATCACCCTTCAAACCCTTGACCAGTGGCTCAACGTACCCGCAGAAACTGAGCGATTGGAGTTTAAAGAAGCCAAGCAGCAGTACGATATTACCAAGCTACTCCGCTACTGCGTGGCTTTATCAAATGAGGGAGGCGGTCATCTCATCTTGGGTGTAACCAATAAGCCTCCACGTCAGGTTGTAGGTACTCGTGCCTTTGCAGCTGTGACAGACCTGAATGATATCAAAGCTCGCATTGTTGATAAGCTTCGCTTCCGCGTTGAGATTAACGAATTGCAACATCCCAAGGGTCGCGTGTTGGTTTTTGAAATTCCACCTCGTCCCGTTGGCCAGCCTAAAGCAATTGATGGGGCTTATCTAATGCGAGCAGGTGAAGATCTGGTTGCTATGACTCCCGATGTGCTCAAAGCTATCTTTGCCGAAGATCAGCAAGACTGGTTTTCTCATTCAGCTCGGTCTGATGCTAGTGCAGACGATGTTATCGCCTTACTTGACACCCAAACCTACTTTGAACTTTTAGACATGCCGTACCCAACGACGCGCGATGCGGTGTTAGAACGACTTCAAAGTGAAGATTTTATTCGACAAACCACCCGTGGATGGGTAATCACCAACTTAGCTGCTGTTCTATTGGCTAAAAAGCTTGACGCTTTTTCTTTAAGCTTGGCTCGTAAAGCACCTCGCTTCGTGATTTACGGGGGGATCAATAAACTACAGACCCGCGATGAAATAGTAGGGCATCGTGGCTACGCTGTGGGTTTTGAAGGGTTAGTCAACTATGTTCATACTGCTGCTCCACAAAATCGCTTCGTTGAGGAAGTGGTGCGGGAAGAAGTAAAAATGTTTCCTAAACAAGCTCTACGAGAGCTGATCGCCAATGCTCTAATACATCAAGACTTTGTAGCAACAGGCAGCTCAGTCATGATTGAGATGTATAGCGATCGTGTTGAAATCTCCAATCCTGGCATTCCCCCTATTCCAGCCGAGCGCTTTATCGATGAATATCGTTCTCGCAATGAACAGCTTGCCGATATAATGCGCCGTTTTGGTATTTGTGAAGAAAAAGGAAGTGGCATTGATAAAGTCATTGATGCGGCAGAGGTCTTTCAACTTCCAGCTCCAGACTTTCGAATTGGAGAAACCCGCACTACAGCTGTACTGTTTTCTCATCAAGATTTCGCTGACATGAGCAAATCAGATCGCATTCGGGCCTGCTATCAGCATTGCTGCTTGCTTTACGTCAGTAATAGGCAAATGTCCAATCAAACTCTCAGAGAGAGATTCCGGCTGGGGGCAAACCAGTCAGGTGCAGCCTCGAATATCATTAGAGCAACAAAGGAGGCTGGTCTAATTCAATCAGATACCTCCGATTCAGCATCTACTCGTTATGCTCGCTATTTACCTTTCTGGGCATGAAAGTGCTTCAAAGCAAATCTATATCTCTCATTAGCAGTCGATAGAACCTTTATAAAACACCGTAAAAAGTGCTTCAAAGCAAATCAAGCGACGATAAATATGGCACCGCTGATTTGCGGGCGATCGCCTGGGCTGTGCTCAAGCAGGCAATTCGCTGGCGGTTTCCCCAGGTCGCTCATCTCTCGGCGGCTGAGCTAGCCCAACGTTTACAGACAGACAGCCCCATCTTGCTCTTGGACACGCGCACTGCCAGCGAATTTGCCGTTAGCCATCTCAAAGACGCTCGGCACGCGCCAACCGTTCAAGCCGCTATGCAGCAGGCCCCTGCGCCAGATTTTTCCATCGTCACCTATTGCTCTATTGGCTATCGCTCATCCCGCCTGGCCCAGCAGCTTCAGCGTCAAGGATACTCGTCGGTCTACAACCTGGAAGGCTCAATCTTTGACTGGATGAATCAGGGATATCCGGTGTTTCAAGCAGGACAAATCACCCACGTCGTTCATCCCTATAGTCCCCTGTGGCAGGGTCTGCTGCAGCCCTCTATCCTAGCCACCACTGAGCCAGCGCCGCCGCTGTCGCCGTCAGGGTGAGATTATCGATATCGCGAAACGGCAGGGCTTCAACCAGCGTAGCAATTAGGGCGATCGCCCCAATGATTCCGCCTGTGGGCAGTGTTGCCAGCGAGAGATCAAAGTAGCCCAAAGTCTCAAAGAGCGCCACCATGGCCCAGCCCAAACTCCAGCTGCCAACAAACATCGCAGCAGAGCCTATCCAGCTTTTCTCAGAGCCAAAGGGAAGTTTATGTTTGCCCCAGCGGCGGCCCACTACGTCGGCTAAGCCATCGCCGGCACACATCGTCATTAGGGCAAGTATGCCGGTCGGGGAGGTGCGCCAAAACAGCAGCGTACAGACTATAAAGGCAATGCCGTAGTACAGCGGCCCCCGCAGCAGCTCCTGGGGATCGTGATGGCGGGTCATGGCTTTAACGGCTGATTCATCTGTCAGCCAGCCCAGACCAATTGCAAAAAATCGCAGAGTCAACCCTAGCGGAATCAGCACCGCCCAAAAACGGGCTCCGTCGCTGGCGGTAAAAAAGGGCCAGCCCAGCACAAACAGCGGCCCGGTGCCGATGTGAATGATTTTGCGGCTGAGCGTAGGCGATATTAAACCTCGATCGGCCAGGGAATTGATCAGCTTTAGCCAGAGGAGAGCCAGGACAAACGCCACGCCTGTTACTAAAGCGTTATGAACCTCTGCCATGACCTAAACCTGCAGACAGCGAATCGCCTCCAGCATCCCCTTGGCTTTATTCAGCGTTTCCTGATACTCGCGTTCGGGTTCAGAATCGGCCACTAGTCCGGCCCCAGCCTGTACGCTCACCTGCGAACTGCCATCTGGCTGCTGTCGCACTACCATTGTCCGAATCGTAATTGCCGTATTGAGCTGACCTTCAAAGTCGTAGTAGCCATAGACGCCAGAGTATGGCCCCCGGCGACAGGGTTCTAGGTCGTGAATAATCTGCATTGCCCGAATCTTGGGGGCGCCGCTGACGGTTCCGGCTGGGAAACAGGCTTTTAGCAATTCCCAAGCGGTTTTATCCGGCGAGAGCTGCCCTACCACGTTGCTAACAATGTGCATCACGTGGGAATAGCGCTCAATCACCATGAGCTGATCAACCGTAACGCTGCCGTTGAGGCAAACCCGGCCCAAATCGTTGCGCCCCAAATCCACCAGCATCACGTGTTCGGCAATTTCTTTGGGATCTTGCAATAAATCCTCGGCCAAAGCGGCATCTTCCTGGGCTGTTTTGCCGCGCGGCCGCGTCCCGGCAATGGGCCTGACGGTGGCGACCATAGGAGAGTCTGGAGTCTCGCTGTGATCAGCTTTCACCATGACTTCAGGGCTTGAGCCGATAATCTGCCAGTCATGGAAATGAAAATAGGCCATGTAGGGAGATGGGTTCACCAGCCGCAAAGAGCGATAGAGGCTGAAGGGATCTCCCTGATACTGGGTAGACAGCCGCTGCGAGATCACTACCTGAAAAATATCACCGGCGCGAATATGCTCCTTCGCCTTTTCGACGCTGGCGCAGAACTCTTCTGCGCTGCGATTGCTGGTGTAGTCTACCTGCTGCCCGTCAATGCTGCCCGGAGCGGCCCACGAGAGCAGAGAATCGCTGCGGCTCAGCGGCATCTGCAATTTATCGACAAGCTGCTGGACGCGATCGCAGGCTTGCTGATAGGCCTGTGCTAAATCTGCGCTCTGGCGAATGTCGGCATAGGCCACCACCCAAATTTTCCGCTTCACCTGATCGAAAATAAGCAGACTGTCTACCTGCATCCACAGGCCGTCCGGTAAGTCATCTGCAGCTAGCTCGTAGATTGGAACGGTGGGTTCAATCCAGCGAATTAGCTCATAGCCCCAAAAGCCAAACAGGCCGCCAATGCCGGGCGGAAGCTGGGGCAGCTTCACCGGCTGGTAAGGCGCTAAACACTGCTGCAGGCTTTGGAACGGATTCCCCTCAAGCTTTTTAACGGTGCCGTCTCGGTGGGTTTGAGTGGTGCGATCGCCTCGGCTTTCTAAAATCCACAGCGGGTCGCAGCCTAAAAAGCTATAACGGCCTAGATTTTCGCCCCCTTCGACCGACTCCAGCAAAAAGCTGTAGGGCTGACCGGCACAAACCTTGTACCAGGCTGAAACCGGCGTATCGAGATCGGCAGCCCACTCTTGGTACACCGGAATAAAGTTTCCTTGCTGGGCCAGTCGAGAAAACTGATTCAGATCGGGGAAAATCATACCAATTATGCCTAAAAGTGCAATCAGGGCACGGCATTGCCGCGCCCTGAGGGATGACTTAAGGATAAGTCAGGTTAGCCTAGCTGTAGAACTAAACTTCGTAAGGATCATTGCCACTAAACTTGATGGTAGCCGGATTGGGATTATCGCCAATCTTGCGATCTTTGGTGCCGCTGTAGCCCCGACCTTCGTTAACCTTCTCTGGGAAAACGCCGTCAGCCGGGTGGAGATATTGAGTTTCGCCGCTGGGATAAATCCGATAAATCTTATAGTCGTCCATCCGAGGCTTGAACTTAGTGCGAAGCTGGGCACCCAGGGCTAGGCATTGCTCTTTGCGAGACAGGTACAGCAGGTTCTCACCTTCGTTCATGATAGCGGCCCCGCCTGTCGGCATTTCAAAAACCTGCTCTTTGGGGCTAGTCCAGGTAATTGCGTATTTTTCTTCGACCTCGGCTTTGGTTAAAAGGCCGCCAGTGCTACCGCCGAATATAGGAGTTTTTCCAGTCAGTTCTTCTGCCATTTGAATCCTATCTCTCAACACTTTTGTTCGGAATCGTATCACCCGACGTTGCCCAATTTATCGACTTTGTGACGAACTTTTACAGAAGTTTTTGATTTCTGGCAAAGACGGGGATGCCTGGCGGGGCAGGTCACGTCATGTTTTTTGCGTTGGTCATAGATTTCAGGCCGAACCATTCACGGCTTGTTCCCGATCGCGCTCTAGGTTGAGACTTACCACCGTCCGAAACCGTTTTATACCCACCAGGTAAGAGTGATCATGAAACGCCATTCCACCCAGCTTCTACTCTCACGCTCGGTTCCTGTCCGTCGTTGGCTTTCGGCAGGGGCGATCGCCGCTAGTATTTGGGTATACGCACCGCTAATCCTGGCCCAAACTGCAGCACCGTCTCTCCTCTGCGATCTGCAACAAAATAGGGCCAAACCATCGATTTAGCTTATCTCTGCAGCGATAAGGCTCCAGCTACGCCGACTCAACGCCGCCCTGTCTCTACACCGACTGCACAACCGGGCCGAGGAGCGGCTCAACGCTAATCCCACTGCCAAGATACGTCCCTAAAATACACGTCACTTGAGGTCAATATCATGACGACTCAACTCGATACGCAAACCACTGACCAGTTTGCCGAACGGCTGCTGGATACTATTAACCACGGCGCGATCGCGCTGATGACGTCGGTTGGCCACCGCACTGGCCTGTTTGACACAATGGCAACGCTGCCGCCCTCCACCAGCGAACAGATTGCCCAGGCTGCTGGTCTCAACGAGCGCTATGTGCGGGAATGGCTAGGGGCAATGGTCGTCGGTCAGTTTATTCGCTACGAGGCCGACACCCAAACCTACTTTTTACCCCCCGAACACGCGGCTGTCATGACCCGCGCTGCCAGCCCCGACAACATTGCCGCCTTTGCCCAATACATTGGACTGCTCGGCACGGTAGAAGACAAAATTATTGACTGCTTCCATCACGGCGGCGGCGTTCCCTATGCCGAGTTCAAGCGCTTTCACCCCGTCATGGCTGAAGACAGCGGCCAAACCGTTGTCGCCGCGCTGACTGACCACATTTTGCCCCTCATTCCTCATCTATCAGAGGCCCTGGAGCGAGGCATTGAAGTGCTCGATGTCGGCTGCGGCAGCGGCCGCGCCCTCAACAAGCTCGCTAAGCTTTACCCTAATAGCCAGTTTCGCGGTATTGATATCTCAGCAGAGGCGATCGCCACGGCTCAGGCCGAAAGCGCTAGTCAAGGGTTGAGCAACATTGTCTTTCAGGTGGCCGATGCGGCTCAGTTTCAGGCCACTGAGCAGTATGACCTGATTACGACCTTCGATGCCATTCACGATCAGGCCTATCCTGATGTCGTTCTGCGCAATATTCAGCAGGCTCTCCGTCCGGATGGCGTTTATCTAATGCAGGATATTACTGCCTCTAGCCGGTTAGAGAACAACCTCGATCATCCCGTGGGGCCACTGCTCTACACCGTTTCCTGTATGCACTGCATGACCGTTTCGCTGGCCGCTGGCGGTATGGGACTGGGGACTATGTGGGGCGAAGAAAAAGCCCTGGAAATGCTGGAAGCAGCCGGATTTAGCAGCGTTGAAATCAAGCACCTGGCTCACGATTTTCAAAACAGCTACTACATCGTGCGCAAAGGTTAGGAGAGAAGACATGTGTCAGCTATGCGCTCTAAAGCGGCGCTATTCAACTCAGTTAGCTACTAGCCAACTAGCAACCACCGAGCAGTTCACGCGCAAAATCCGGCTGAATCCGGCTAAAACCAATTCATCTACGCCCAAGCTGTAAAGCCACTGTCAAAAAACGATTAACTTACGGGAAATCACTAGGAGTCCCGCGATCGCAGTGGCTATAGTGAAAGCTATTAACGCTAGCAGGCCGCCCTGCTAGCTGTAACCCTTACACAGGCCAGCATTCAGGTCAAGAGTAGGTACGCGATGAACGTTTTGGTGACTGGGGCAGCGGGCTTTGTGGGCTTTTTCTTGACCCAGCGATTGCTAGCCGAAGGCGAAACTGTCTATGGCATTGACAATCTCAATGATTACTATGATGTGCAGTTGAAAAAAGATCGGCTAGCTCAGCTTCTACCTCATACTGGCTTTACATTTCAGCAGCTCGATCTAGCCGATCGCCAGGGCATGATAGAGCTGTTTCAGCAGCATCAGTTTGACGCCGTGGTTCACCTGGCGGCTCAGGCGGGGGTGCGCTACTCCATCAAAAATCCTTATGCCTACTCCGACAGTAATCTCAGCGGCTTCATCAACCTGCTGGAAGGCTGTCGCCACACTGAGGTCAACCACTTAGTTTTTGCCTCTTCTAGCTCGGTCTACGGGGCTAACCGTCAGGTACCCTTTGCCGTCACTGACAACGTCGATCGCCCGGTATCCCTCTACGCCGCCACTAAAAAAGCCAATGAGCTGATGGCCCACGCCTACAGCCATTTATATAGCCTGCCAATGACGGGGCTGCGCTTTTTCACGGTCTATGGCCCCTGGGGACGCCCTGACATGGCCTATTTCAAGTTTGTCCGGGCGATCGCCAACGATCAGCCAATTGAGGTCTACAACCACGGCAAAATGAAGCGAGACTTCACCTACATTGACGATGTAGTGGAAGGAGTAGTGCGGGTAATGCGCCAGCCGCCCCAGCCGCCGACACCAGAGGAGGCGATCGCCGCTGGCCTCAACACTCAAGCTCCCTACAAAATCTATAACATCGGCAACCACAATCCGGTAGAGCTGATGCGCTTCATTGAGGTGATTGAAGCGGCGATGGGCAAGCCTGCCGAAAAGATTTTCCGTCCCATGCAGCCGGGGGATGTGCCCGCTACCTACGCTGATGTGGATGATCTAATGGCCGATGTCGGGTTTCGACCGGATACGCCGCTGCAGGATGGCATTCAGCGCTTTGTTCGCTGGTACCAGGAATACTACGGCTAAACGCAGCAATAACAAGGGTTACAATCCTGTCTTCCCCGTGGAACAGTCGCTTACGATACAGGTGAAACTGTCTCGTCACCTATCTAAAGCATGAAATTTAGACGCCGCAAACCCTCAGAACTCTTTGACGGCGCTGAGCTACCTGCTCCACAGGATCTGGCCCGGTTGATGCGAGAAAAGCCTGAACAGGCGAGTCAGAAGGTATTGGCGCATTTGCAGTTTCTTGATCAAGAGCATGAGAAGCTGCAAAAAAATATCAAACGGCTCAACTCTCAGCATCGACTGGCCGTTCTGGTGACGCTGGCTATTCTCGCCATCATCATTAGTATTAGCTTCCTAGTCACGCTCAATAAAAGTGAAGCAATTATTTTTACCCTGGTGATTGGGGCATTGACAGGCATTTTCCCAGCTTCTTACATCGCCTACCTGTTCTATCGTTCGCGGGTGCAGCGAGAGCGGCTAAAAGATGATCTGCGGCTGCTGGGATTAGTGACAGACGAAAAAATTAGCGAAATCAACGAGCTATATCAAACGGTTTACAGCCCGCTGCAGTTTGTTGTCTATATTATTCTGCTGACGGCGCTCTCTACGCTGATTTTTGGCGCTTATTATGCGGTCAGCACTGACAGTCAGGCCTTCTCATTTATTGAGGCAGCCGTTGTCAAAATCACTTTCTATGGCTTTTTAGGGGCTTACTTTTTTGGCATTCAGCTCGTTGTACGCCGCTACAACACGTTTGACTTGCAGCCCCAGGTTTACAGCTCTATTATTCTGCGAACGCTGCTGGCGGTTGTGGTCACATTTAGCGCTGCTTCAATTATTGAAAATTTCAGTGAGTTTAGTTCCTTATCTGCCGATTCTGCCGCAGAGGGAGGTCCCGTCGCCGAGTCAGGCGAAGCAGAGGGCCGCGTAGATGAAGTTCAGCTAGTGCCCTGGCAGGTTTTGGCTTTTATCATCGGCATCTTTCCCAGTCGCGGCGTGCGCTGGCTCAACTTTATTGTCAGCCGCGCCTTAAGTGACCCGCTCGATCGCTACAACGAGCGATCGCTGAGAAAGATTATCGGCATCAACACCTGGCATGAGGCCCGCCTCGCAGAACTGGGCATCGATAATGTCCAGAGCTTGGCAACAGCGGATATGTGCAAGCTGCTGCTGACCACCCAGTTCGATACTCAGCAAATCATTAACTGGATCGATCAGGCGATTCTGCATATGAAAGTGGGGTCAAAGGTTGATCGGTTCACCGAGAATCAAATTATTACCTTTCATGAGTTGCAAACCGCACTCACCCGCCTGCCCAATCCGGCCCCTAGCAGACAGCTCAATGGCACTGCAGAAAACTCTCCTCGTGAAGACGCTCAAGCTAATCACCGAGAACGTTTAGCCGCTTCTTTAGGGGTGATGACGGCTGATGAAGTCCAGCGGCTAAGCGATTATTCTAACTATCCAAACTATGCCTACATTCAGGAATACTACGCCGCGATCGCCGATATTGCTAGCGAGCAGGCCAGCAGCGGCAAGCAATCTATTCTCAGTACCTTGGGATCTCAGTACAGCATTGGCGGCAGCCTGCTGACTAATGTGCATGATTTGCTAGGCGACAATGATGTAGCTTTAGAAAGTGCAGAAGACGTTGAAGCCATTGAAGCCGAAATTGAAAAGCTGAGAACCTATTTGGACTTAAATCCTAAAAAGCCTCAGCTATTTGTGGAAATTGGTATTCGCTATTACCTCACGGGTCAAAAAGATAAAGCTTTACAAGCTTACAACTACGCAATTGAGCTAGATGGTCGGCTAGCCGAAGCCTACAGCAACCGCAGCTTTATCCATATTGATCAAGAGAACTATGAATTAGCTATCTTCGATACAACTAAGGCAATTCAAATTAATCCTTTTTATGCTGGCGCTTTTAACAACTTAGGGCTGGCTCTGATGCGCCAGGGTGATACTAATTCTGCCCTCGAAAACTTTCATAAGGCCCTAGAGCTAGATCATCGTTTAGCAGTTGCCTACTATAACCGGGGAGTTGCTTACAATACGCTTGCCACTGGCGAAGCTGAGTTCCGCTGTGCTGTCTCAGACTTTGAAAAAGCCTATTTAATCGGCTATGAAAGTGCTGGCTTGTGGTCTAGCTGGGGACTGGCTCTTTGCAGCTTAGGTGACTACAAAGCCGGGATTGAAAAGCTAAGTCGCGCCATTATTTTAACCAATGAGCGCTCGGCTCAGAACTACGCCCGGCGCGGCTATGCCTATTTGCAGCTCGGCCCTGCCTATTACAGCAAAGCCAATCTCGATTTTGAGCGAGCAATCCAAAGCGATGAGAACTTAGCCTATGCCTATGCCAACTACGGCCTGCTCAAGGTGCGACAGGGTGAGGTGGAAAAAGCAATTAGTGCCTATCAAAAAGCGATTGAGCTGGGCGATGAGCAATATGTCACTCACAGTAACTTAGCGGCTGCCCACATTCGGATGCAGCAGTGGGATCAGGCGATCGCCCACTATGAGACTGCCATCAAGCTAGGCGATAAACAAGCTGTTACGAGATATAACCTGGGACTGGCTTACTATCATAGAAGCAAGTTAGAACAGGCTAGAATAATCTTAGAGTCTGTTAAAACATTCGATAAGAGTGGAGAACTAGCAGTCAAGGCTAGGGAACTTTTACAGCAGATCAACGAAGCGGAGTAACGATCACACATGGCTGATAAGTCTAACTGGGTAAAACACGGGCGTCAGGCAGTTGGCTATTTAACCCAGCCAATCGATCAGAACCTGACTTCCTCAGTCATCGGCGGCATCAACCTATCCTGCTCGCCCTTTAGTCAAAAAATGGCGCCGACGCTGGTTAATATTCGAGACGGCGTCTATCTGGGCGGCAATGCCACTATCGGCGGCGGCGAACCCATCGGCTTGGATACATGGGTGGCCGGTACAGATCTGGCTAGCTAGTTTTCTTCCCCAAAATTTTCTGTCAAAAATAGATATGGCCAACGAGGCAAGCATTGCCCGCCGTGTCTATCTGCAGAGCGAAATCTCTGGCAAAAATTAGGCTATGGCAAATAAGGCGGGCAGTGCCCGCCCTACGTGTTTGTGGCAGGTTTTAGGCCGCTGGACTTTGCCTTGCTCAATCTCCGGCTAGGACGCGGATGAGCTGCCACTGGCCGTTGACGTTCTCAAATAGTCCTCTGGGGTCTAGAGGGGCATAGGCATAGCGGTTATAGACATAACCTTGCACGTCGTTGGGCAAAATAACGGGCGTCCAGCCTTTGATTGCGCCGGGACGAGCGTCAGGGTTCGCTTCATACTGTCGGGTCGCTGCGGCTTGGTCAAACTCAACTAGCTCATTGGACAAAATGCCCACAACCGGGGAGTCGGTGTTAGGCGCGGCGCGAACGTTGACATTCTGACCCATTACCATCACCTTGCTAAACTCGTGCTCAATGCCTTCGGCATCGGCAGGGGCTGGATACTGGCGATAGAATGCCTGAGTCGTATTAGGACAGACCCAAACTGTACCACCCGCTTCGACGGGTGGATACTCGCTGGTTTCGCAGCTCTCAAGGGCCATCATTTTCTCTAGCTCTTGCCAAAACCAGCCGTCTTCCTGATTCAAGTCCATATCATCAACCCGTAGCGGCCCGCCAAAGCCATAGGTGAGGCCCTCGGCTGGCAAAATCGAG
The DNA here is from genome assembly GCF_030405905.1 of Sphaerothrix gracilis Ecp01. Taxonomy (NCBI): domain Bacteria; kingdom Bacillati; phylum Cyanobacteriota; class Cyanophyceae; order Nodosilineales; family Nodosilineaceae; genus Sphaerothrix; species Sphaerothrix gracilis. The sequence continues at coordinate 328,991 of NZ_JASATW010000002.1, read as the reverse complement.
CGGACAAACTCGGTATCCCGGTCTTGAATGGCTTTTTGCAGGCGATCGCGGAACTGGTCAAACTCACTGCCCTCGCTCACCTCATCTGTCAGCTCCAGTCGCTTATGGGGAAAGTCGGACAGTTTCGGGTCAGGTCTTTGGGGAGTTGTCGGGGTATCAGGGGCGGTAGGCGATTCTGCTAGAGGAGCTTCATCAGCAGGTACCGACTCTTCGCCAGGCGCCGTCACCGAGTCAATCACATCCGGTGTATCTGGCTGGGACTGCATCACGGCAATGCCGCCTCCGGCAACGGCGGCGGCTCCAACAATGCCAGTAATCCAAAGTTGAGCCTTTTTCATAAAACTTCTTCAACAACCTCAAACATGAGAGAGAAAGCGGCCAAGTCTCGCATATCAATCTGGCGAACGTCCTCAGTCGCCGTGACGCCGCCGCCTCGTAGACCTGCGCTAGTGTGAAAATCCAGCAGTAAATTATCGGCGAGGTCGAGCAGCGCGGCATCACTTGTGGCGGGTTCACCATCGCGCAACCCTCGGCGCGTCCCTAAAGCACTTAAAACCTGGAGCGCATTGCTTAGCGGAGCAGCACTGGCGATCGCCAATACCTCTACCATACCAACTGGGCCTTCAATCACCAGGCTGAAGCGATCGCGCCCCGGTTCGGGAATCCGCAGGCTCTGCCCGGCCTGCACCCGCGCCGCCTCAGCCGGAGCCGACCAGGTATTGGGATAAATCAGCAGCAAGTCGGCCTCTGGCGTGATTACTAGCAGGCTCATGAACAGGTCACGGGCCTCAAAATTCTCCACTTCAAACTGAATTTCTGTGCCAACGGGAATCTGCAGAACGCCCGGCTCACCGGGCTCAGCCCCACCCCGACTGCGCACCGTGACCTCAGAGGCGATCGCTTCCCCACCGCCGTCTACGCGGCGGAGCGCTGTGACCACGTTGAGCCGGGAGGCATTAGGATTGAGCAGCAGCTTCAGAATGCGGGTAGCCAGCAGCAGCTTGAATTTGGGGGCGAGGCGGGCGATCGCCGCTTCTAGGGTTTCATTGACCGGGCCAAATGAGCCGGGAATCCGATCGCGACCGGGGAGAAATAGCCCAATTGAACCTACGGGAGCTAGGTCAGAGCCGGTTTGTAAGGGCACCAGCTCTGGCGTCATTTGTCCCAAATAGTAGTCGTGGGTCGCAGTGGCGGCAACCGCTTCTAGCCGGGGCAGTGCCGAGAGCAGCGATCGCGCCGCCGTCAGCAGTTCCGCCTCGACCCCAATTTTGAGGCTGATTCCCTCTGGTATGGCTCTGACCGTCTCCTGCAAAAAGATTTCCGCAGCGGCTCCCCGCACCTGACGGCTACTGAGCAGTTCGCCCCGACCGGTCAGGCCCTCACGGGAGAGAATTTTGACCTGGCCTAAGGTCTGACCAGCCGGATCTAGCGCCGTAAACAGCGTCTCTGCGCCAAAGGCTTCTAAGCTGCGCGGATCGATGCCCCCTAGCCAGACCTCAACCTGATTGCCCTGCATGTGGGTGATCACCGCTTCGGCCGGGGGCGTCTGATGGGGGATGAAGTAGAGCGGCGCGCCGCGCTTATCGGGAGCGACATTGGCCTCAAACTCTGGCTCTTGAATAATCCGGGAGAAATCCATTGCCAAGCTCTGCGTGCTGCGGCCAATATTGGCGATCGCCTGCTGCACGGGTTCATTGCCTACCTGCTGCCAGAGATAGCGGGTCATCAAGTAGGTAAAGGCGCCCGCCGAAAAATCGCCAAATTCAGCATCGACTGCCAGCTGATCTGGGCCAGCAGAAGAGATGACAAATCCCTTAGCAACACCCGCCTGACGCTGTTGGGCTAGGTTTTCTGGCGTGAGCTGCAGCCGGGAGATGAGGTGCTGCTGGTAGGCCAGTTCAATTTCTGCCGGACGTGGCACCTCCAGGCTGTCGGGCAGCGATCGCACCCGCAGCGTGCCCCGCTTGCCGCCGCCAGAGTAGCAGCTATCAAGAACCACGGTGACGTTTTCAGTGGCGATCGCCTGCATCAGCAGAAATAGAGTCTGCCCCGTAATGTCGGGGACGGTTTCGCCCCGCGATCGCCCCCCGGTCGGATCGGGGCTGTCAATTGGCACCAGAGTACTGTTGAGCGGCTGGTCAGGTAGCGGGGTCGGATCCAGGACTTTAGCGCCGTGCCCCGAATAGTGAAACACCACCACGTCCCCCGGACGCGCCTGCTGAATCAGGTGGCTTTCAAAAGCGTTGAGAATGCCCTCGCGGGTAGCGGCTTCATCAGTGACGACTTTAATATCAGCTGGGTCAAAGCCAAAGCGGTGAACCAGCAGCGATCGCTGAAGTTCTACATCTGTGACGCAGCCATACAGCGGATTTGACGGATAGCGGTTGATGCCCACCAGCAGCGCTAGTCGGCGCGGACTAGGCTGACCCAGGGCTGGTTCGTAGCGCTGGCGCAGCGCTTCTGCTCCCAGTACGGTCAGAGTAGTTCCGGCTAACTGTAAAAATTGGCGACGTTTCAGAAACAGCCTCACCGCTTTTGCCGTCCTTATCTATCGTGATTAGGTCTAGACATAGATCCCCTATTTTCTTCATCCGGTAACAGCCGCTTTTCCGGAGATTGTTACGCTTGTTTATGCCTGCGCGCCCACTTGGTTAAATTGTCTGCTAGATAGCCTGATTTGGCGGACTTACCCCTGAAGTTCTTAGTGGATTGCAACAACGCGATCGCGTCTGCCTACACTTTATCCGTGCTACTTCTAAGCTATGTCTGCCGAAGAATTGACCCCGCCAACTCCTACTGAACCCCAACCACTTTCAGCAACCTGCTTATCTACCTATTTAGATGCGGCTAACGATATCGTTTTTGCCATTAATACCGACGGGGAAATTCGCTATATCAATGCCTATGGCGCTCAGCAATTGGAACGCACACCGGCAGAACTGCTAGGGCGATCGCTGCTAGAGCTAATTCCTTGGCGGTTTAAGCTGCGAGCGCAGCAGATGGTGGTGCGGTTACTGACGCGGGGATCCCTGCAGAATCAGACTTTATGGCTCAGTACGGCTTCAGAACAAACGCTCACCCTCGCTATTAATGCCAGTCTGCTGCGACAGGACCAGGAGATTACAGGTGCTATCTGTATCGGTCGCCTCACTGAAGCTGAGGAAGCCCCCCCTGAAGTCCCCCCCGCTTTGCCGGAGGAGGCTGCGGCCCAAATCACTGACGACCTGTTTCGGGCCTACGTGGAGACGGCCAACGACGTGGTTTATACCCTCGATTTAGAGGGGCGCTTTTCTTTTATCAACAGCTACGGCACGAAGCTCTTTGGCGGTGAAGAAGCAGACATCATTGGCAAACCCTATCTAGAATTCGTTGCCCCCGAATCGCGTCAGTCCACCAGCAAAGCTTTCAATAATTTGCTGCTAACCGGGGAGCTACGGGACTATGAGTTTACGCTTTTGCAGAAAGGGGGCAGCCGCATCTGCGTCGAGGTAAATGGCCGCCTGCTCTACCGGGATGGCCAGCTCATTGGCGGATTAGGAATTGGCCGCGACATCACTGAACGCAAGCGTTTTGAACGACAGCTACAGATGTTCTCCAAAGCGCTAGATGCCGCCAACGACAGCGTTGTCATTACTGACCTGACCGGCAAAATTCTCTATGCTAACTTAGCGACCCAGCGCATTTTAGGGCGATCGCCTGCAGCGTTAATGCACCAGTCCGCCGAGGTGTTTTATCCTAGCGCGGCCCAGTCGGGCTGGCTAATTGAGCAGGCGCAGCAGGGCGGTTGGAGCGGGCAAGTGGTTTGTCAGCGCGAAAATGGCAAAACCTTTACTGCCTTAGTTTCAGTCGGTCCCGTTTGCAATGAAAATAACCAGCCAACCGCCGTCTCGCTGATTTATCGAGATATTACCCAGCTAGAGCAGATCAAGGCCGAGCTAGCGTCTAAAAACTTAGAGCTAGAACGGGCCAGCCGCATGAAGTCTGAGTTCTTAGCCAATATGTCCCACGAGCTACGAACTCCCATGACCTCAATTTTGGGCTTTTCTTCGCTGCTAGAACAGCAGATTTTTGGGCCGCTGAATGAGCGCCAGCACCTCTACGTGCAGCAAATCTACCAGAGCGGCGAGCATTTACTCAGCCTTATCAATGAAGTCCTTGATCTCTCCAAGATTGAGGCCGGTCAGATGGTTCTCAACGTGGCGGCTGTCTCCATTGCCGGGGTCTGCCAAAACGCGCTGAATATGATTAGCGCTCAGGCTACCGCTAAAGAGATTGCTCTGGAACTGGACATTGAGCCTGATCTACCCAGCCTTCAGGGGGATGAATTGCGGATTCGGCAAATGCTGCTCAACCTGCTATCCAATGCCGTCAAGTTTTCTCGGCGGGGGGGAGCTGTTGGCCTAGTCGCCAAGCAGGTTAAGCATAAAATTCACCTGACCGTTTGGGATCAGGGAATTGGCATTCCCTCTGAGCAGCAGTCCTTGTTGTTCCAGCCGTTTCAGCAGCTAGACAGCTCTTTGTCTCGTCAGCATGAGGGCACCGGACTGGGCTTGGCCCTGACCTATAAGCTCGCCAAGCTGCATGGGGGCGATGTCAGCGTGGTGTCTGCCGTCAATCAAGGTAGCCGCTTTACCGTCTATCTTCCTGTTTCAGGGCCTTCAGAAACCCAATTTGAGCTCCAGCAGGCCGATACCAGCGATCGCGGTTTAAATCACACCTCATTTGCTCAGCCGGATACACCCCGACAGACTGGCGAAGTCTTGCTGGTGGAAGATCACCCAGTCAATGCGATGCTGCTAGAGCACATGCTGAAATACTGGGGCTACACAACCCACCATGTCCTCAACGGTCACTTAGCGCTGGAGTGGTTGCAAACCCATCGGCCCATGCTGATCCTGATGGACATTCACCTGCCTAAGACCGACGGCATCGAAATTACGCGCCAAATTCGCCAAAATCCAAATTGGCGCAGTATTCCCATTGTTGCCATGACGGCTTTGGTGATGGCGGGCGATCGCGATCGCTGCCTAGAAGCTGGGATGCAGGGATATCTCAGCAAGCCAATCAACTCTGCCGAACTAGTATCGGTTTTGGCTAAATACACCTGGCAGAACTGAGCTACCTGAAACGACGACAACTCGTGAAAGCAAAAAAAGGCCCCGCAGAGTTGTCTCTGGGGGCCTAATCAGGGTGCATCTACCAGTCCCTTTTGCGGCGATCGCGGCCCTAAATCCGGAAAACGCTTAAGACTTCATCGCTTTTTTATCTAAGGCAAGTTGTATTAAGTTCTAATGAAAGGACTGCCTTCGAGATCTGCGGTTGACAAAGTATTTTGTCTTCTCGACTCAGCTCGAAGCTTCGACTCGGTTCTACCTAGAGCTGACAAAACTAGCCGTCCGCGCCGTTTTTCTTTTGATATGTCTACAGCCAACTCTTCTGTCCGCAGTGCCCAGTCCGCCTCACCGCAAACCTCACCTGCTCTCTATCCGGCAGTCTACATTGTGGGGGCTGGTCCCGGCGATCCTGAACTGCTCACGGTTAAAGCTCAGCGACTGCTGATGCAGGCAGATGTCATTCTCTACGCCAATTCCTTAGTGCCGCAGCCAATGCTGGCACTGACCCGGCCAGAGGCTGAGCGCATCGGCACTGCCAGTATGACCCTGGAGGCAATTTTGCCCCTAATGATTGAGCGGGTTCAGGCCCATAAATCAGTTGTCCGGCTGCATTCTGGAGATCCTTGCCTCTACAGCGCCATCAATGAGCAAATCTATGCTTTGGCCGAGGCCGATATTCCCTTTGAAGTCGTTCCAGGTATTAGCGCTTTTCAGGCTGCCGCCGCCAAGCTCAATTTAGAACTGACAATTCCCGGCCTAGTGCAGTCAATCATTCTGACCCGCATCAGCGGTCGCACTCAGGTTCCTGAAGCTGAGGAACTGGCTTCGCTGGCAGCCCATCAGGCCAGTCTGTGCCTCTATCTCAGCGCTCGCCACGTGGAGGCGGCTCAGGCCAAACTGATGCAGCATTATGCGCCAGAAACCCCTGTGGCTATTTGTTTTCGGGTCGGTTGGGAAGATGAGAAAATTCGAGTCGTTCCGCTGCAGCAGATGGCCGCTACCACTGAGGCCGAAGACCTAATCCGCACCACGCTTTACATCATTAGCCCTGCCCTGGAAGCCACTCAGCAGCGATCGCAGTTGTACAGTCCAGCTCATACTCACCTGTTCCGGGCGGCCCCTCGATAGCTCCACTTAGGCTTTTAATCGCCGCAAAACAAATATGTGTCTCTAGCGGTAGACAGATGTTGTATTTCGAGCTGCTTGCAATACTGCGTCAGGTGCAAATTGTTGTCCCTGTCTCAAGTCATTCATTTGCAAGTGGGAGAATCTCATGGCTAGACTATTGCTATTGCTGCCGCTGTTCCTAGGTTTAATGGTGACAACGGTTGCCTGTGGTGAAACAGCAACTGAAGAACCTGTAGAAGAAGGCGTTGAGGAAGCCCCTATGGAAGAGGGCGCCATGGAAGGTGAGATGGAAGAGGGCGAGATGGAAGAAGGCGAGATGGAAGGCGAAGAGGTGGAATAACCTAGATTCTCAGCCTTCAGACTGTTGAAAAATCTAGACTCAACATTGACAGCTCTCTAGTTTTCTAGAGAGCTGCTTTATTGTTTGGACTATTAGCTCAAATCGCGGCGATAATGGTCTTGCTCCAACAGGTTTGAAAGCTGTCCTTTGAGCTGGGCCACTTGCTCTCCATCTTTAGGAATCGCTAGCAGCTTTACCTCAACCTCAGCCACATTCTCTAGGCGAGTTGTCTTCTCCCAGAGCCGCTTTTCCTCCTCCGACTCATGCTCATAGCGGAAGGTGACGACCTCAGAACTTACATCCAAAATATGAACATCTTTAAACCAGCCGCTGCTGCTTTTTAGATAAAGCCACACGTGAGGCTGATTTACCAAATCTCTGAGCTTTTGTTCCATAAGTACAATCACTATCTGGCAGGCTTGATAGGCTGCTAGTACATAGCAGATTGGAAAAATCCTAGCACTTTCCAGTAAATGTGCCCAGAATTCCCTCCTGAGATAGATGCTCTTTAGCTGTTTTTTGCAAGCAGCCCGCTTTAACTGTCAACCTGGCAGTTGCAAGCTGTTTAGCCTCATGGGCGATCGCCTCTGCGTACTAATGTGCTTTTTGCTCTCCGTACATTCAGACCGCTAAAAACTAGGCAGCAGCCGGGACAGTTGTTGCTGTGCCAGTCAAAAAAGCTTGCGGCTTGAGTTTATCAGCCCCGTATAAATCGCTAAAACTTAATTAGAGGGGGCCGAAGAATCCGTAATTTCTCAGATCAGTTCTACTATTTAAATCAACTAGCGTGATGGAAGCTGCTTTCCATAGCGCCATCCCTCGCCAGTGGGTGATAGGAACTGATGCAAGAGCGAACTGCCCTGTTAAATGCCGCTATCCGTAACACCTTTCAAGCCAAATTTTACCTGGGGTACTTCCCGGCTATGTCTCTGCGTCGTTTAAGGCGATCGCTTTCAATTCGAGCCTTTTGGCGATTTTTGTGTCATATCAACTTCTCTACCATTCGAGAGGTCATTAGCTGCACCTTCAACCAGCGCCTACCGGGACTCGCAGCCGAAATGGCCTACTACTCAATGTTGGGGCTATTTCCCTCTATTCTGGCCGTTCTCACCGCGATCGGCCTAATTGGGCCGCTGCGCAAAACCTTCGAGCAGCTAGCCTGGCAGCTCAGTGAAATTGCGCCTCAAGAAGCGCTAACGTTGATCCAAAACTTTGCCAGCGAGATTAGCAACAGTCAGAACCGCAGTTTGTTTTCAATTAGCTTTCTGGTAGCGCTTTGGGCTTCTTCCGGCGCTATCAGCGCTGCTATGCGGGCCTTAGATCAGATTCATCAAATCCCCAACCGCCAGACCCGCCCCTTTTGGAAAGCTAAACTGGTTTCCCTGGGACTCACTGCAGGTACCATCTTGCTCATCGTGATTGCCTCCAGTCTCTTTTTGATTAGCGAAATTATTATTTTCAGACTGGCCTTGCAGAGCGGCGAAACCATAGAGTATTGGATTTTAAGAATTTGGCGCTGGCTGAGCTTGCCGACGGCTTTAGGCATTCTCTCAACTACCATCGCTTTCATTTATCGCTTTGGCCCTAGCCGCTGGATTGCAGGAAAACCGCTGATTCCAGGGGCAGTCTTAGCGGCGCTAGCTTGGGCTGGCTTATCATCTGGATTTCGCCTCTATGTCTCTCAGTTTGGTAATTACAACAGAGTCTATGGAGCGGTAGGAGCCGTCATCGTGCTAATGCTGTGGCTCTATCTCAGCTCGCTGGTGCTCTTGATCGGCGATCAGCTCAACGTCTCAGTGGGCCGGGCAATGGGGGTAAAACCTTTATTCCCGTCCCAGTCTGGTAAAAGCCTGACGGCTTCTAGTAAATCGTCCTAGCTGGGAACTAGCGCAAACGCCGCAGCAGTAGAAAAATGCCACTGCCAAAGCACAGCAGGATTAAAATCCACAGCACTATGCCGGGTAGAAAGGCTAGCAGGGTTAAACCGCGCAGCAGCCAGACAACTACCGTTAGAGCGAGGACACCTAAAAAGAGCTGAGTATCAAACTGAAAACGAGACATCATAGGATTTTGAATTGGCCCTTGAACTGGGCAATCTATATTAAGTTCTGACTTGATTGGCCGCAGGCCCCTCTGCTTTACTTACTGACCGGGAACGATAGCGGCTCAGTCTCCGCCGCGCAGTCCCCCCAAAATACCAATCCCTACCGCAATCAGCACCAAAGCCCAAATGACATAACCAGGAATTTGACTGATAACCCCGAATCCCTTCAGCAGCAAGATAATAGCCGCTAGGACTAAAACAACACCCAGCGTCGTTAAAAAAATTCTAATCGCCAAATTTGAGGAAGAATTCATAGGTTGTCAAAAATTATGCAGTTTTTCAAAAATGAAAGCGCTTTTATTTTGGCATTTATTCAAAGTTCATTAAAAATTTAACGATAAATCACCCTAGCCTGATGGTTTTACCTACGAGACTAGGGATAATACGGCAAAGAGCTTTCGTCAAGAATCGTAAAGCCGCTATTACTCAAGTGGCTAAAGCGAACAAGACCCAAGCTGGTGTTAGGAGGAATTGCTATATGGTCAGTACTTCTGGAATCTTTGCGTCCAACTTGCCCTGTCGCCAACCGCTGCAAACGGCAGAACAGGCTCTCATCGCTGGGGAGGTCCTCACGCAAACCAAACCCTATCGCTTTGGCGGCGGTGCGGTTGTGGCTCAGATGTATCTGCCCCTTTTACCGGAGCGGGTTTGGAGTCAGCTCACTGACTATCCTCGCTGGGTCGAATATTTTCCCGATATCGTGCAGAGTCAAACCCTAGAGTCCGTCAGCAAAGCCGGAATGCGAAGACTCTATCAGCGCGGGCGCAAGCATTTTCTAATGCTGACGGCAGAAGTTGAAATTTATCTCAAGGTGTTTGAAAAGCAGGCACAGCAGCTCCAGTTTCGGCTGGAAAAAGGGACTTTCTCAGATTTTTCTGCCGACTTGACGCTACAGTCCTTTAGCCAGGGGACGCTGCTGACCTATGCGGTACAGGCGGCAGCGCTGATTCCAGTTCCCGGCTTTTTGATTGAGCAGGCCATGCAGCACGATTTACCTGGCAATATGAAGACGATGCGCCAAGTTATGTGTGGCTGATGCGGAAAAAGTTGTGGGGCGGCTTTATCGTCGGTTTGGGCTATATGCTGTCGCCTCTGTCGTGGTGGAACGATCTCTTTTTTAACCTGCCCATTGCCTATGGATTTGGCTACGGCGTCAGTTGGTTCAATGCCGACTGGCTGCTGCCAGGAACAATCGCTGGCTATTGGCTCTCCAATCTGCTGGGCTTTTTGATGATGCAGTGGGGGGCTGGCGATCTATTTTTTAGCGATCGCCGCCGCAACTTCACTCAGGATCTGCTGCTGAGCTTAGGCACCTCCACCCTCTACAGCGCCGTCATTGTTGGTCTGTTCTACTTTCATGTGATGCAGCTACCCGACTTTTTGGCGCTCAATTAGCGCGATCGCTCAGCGCGGGTACAGCCAGCAGTTATTGGCGCTAGGCTGGTACGATAGGTAGCCCTATTGCTCGGTCGCTTAGATCAGGATGATTGCCAGCTTATGTCTAGCCGTACCCTCAATCTGACAGATTCCCTCTACCAGTATCTGCTCGATAATTCTCTGCGCGAACCGGCGCTAATGACGCAACTTCGTCAGGAAACTCAGCAGCAGCCAATGGCCCAAATGCAGATCTCGCCAGAGCAGGGGCAGTTTATGGCGCTGCTAGTGCAGCTCATGGGGGCGAAAAAAACGCTGGAAATTGGCGTATTTACAGGCTACAGCACGTTGGCAGTGGCTTTGGCTTTGCCTGCAGACGGTAAGGTGGTGGCCTGCGATGTCAGCGAGGAGTATACGGCGATCGCTCGCCGCTACTGGCAGCAGGCCGGAGTGGCCGACAAGATTGATTTGCGCCTAGCACCTGCACTCGACAGCCTCGATCAGCTTCTAGAGTCTGGCGCGGCTGGTACGTTTGATTTTGCCTTCATCGATGCCGATAAGGGTAACTACGACAATTACTACGAGCGATCGCTGCAGCTTTTGCGTCCGGGCGGTTTGATTGCGATCGACAATGTTTTATGGTCGGGCCGGGTAGCGGAGCCAAACCAGGACAATCGCACTAAAAAAATTCACGCTCTAAATCAAAAGCTGCATCAGGATGAGCGAGTGGCCTTAAGTTTGCTGCCGCTGGGGGATGGGCTGACGCTGGCGATGCGGCGGCAGTGAGGCAGCAGTCGGAGATGAGTGATAGACGGGAAGGAGAGAATGGTCTGGTGTATTGTGGATAGAGTTTTGTAGCGTTATTGTGAGCCGATGCCGCTTTCTAAACCTGAAGCGAAGCAACTGATAGAGCGTCTGATTTTTGATGAAACAGCGGCGCGGGAGTGGATGCAAGATGTTTGGGATCTCAATCCGCTGATGGGAGAACGGGCAGCTAAGCTGATTGACGTATTTGAGATGCTGGTTGACTGTTGTTCCGAAGATCAGCTAGAGAATTTGTTGCAGTCGCTCTATCGGGAGCAGGTTTAGCAAGCTGCACTGAATAGCTAGGTGGTTTGGGCGATCGCGGCTGTAGAGCGATTGCCTATTAACCTGTTGCAGCGAAGAAAATATCAGCAACCTCTAACCAACGACAGAACTTTTAGGCTTGATTAGGTTTGTTAGTAAGGTTCGCACTGGCATCAGCTGCAACTTACCTCCTTTGAGCGATGTAGTGATTTAGCTGACTGTCTTACTATGAACCCTAGATAAATCAACGAAGTAAGCGGATTAATTAAATTATTATGGCTACTCATAACGCCCCTGAAGAAAAAAATCATATTCAGCAGCCAACTTCTCCAGAGCAGGTTTCTCCAGAGCAGAAGCAAGCTCACAAAGAAGCGATTGAAAACGAAGATTTGACAGTCAATCCGGGCGATCGCGTTGATGGTCCTAAGTCGCTTGAAGAAAAAGCCAAGCAGGTTGCTGTGGATGCTCCAGACATCACCGGCGATCACGTGACGGTGCCGACCTACTTCGTGGTTGAAGAAGGTGATGGCGAGAAAGAAGCACTACACCACGTCAAAGACGCTGAAGAGATATCTGATGTCATCCGGCAGGCGCGCACTGATGAAGACGGTGAGCGCAACTGGCGGTAAGGACAGCACTTGTCTGTAATCACCTGCCTCTTAGCGTAGCTTGGTTGTCAGCTACGCTAATTTTTTACCGAATCAAGTGTTTACAGAGTAAGTTTTTAAGAATTCTCTTCAGTCGCCTCCGGTAGCTCTGGCTCTTCGCCCGTACGAATGTAGCTAGCCTGCTCCCGCAAAGATCCCGCTAGCTCAGGATCACCTTGAGCCTCATATAGCTCGGCTGCCGCTTCATAGTCAGCCGCGATCGCGGTTCGCGTTTCAGTGCTCAGGGCTTCCGGGCCGGTGAGGGTATCTCCCAACTCCTCATAAGCAGCGCCTAAATAAGCATCTGCTCGACCGACATAGGCTTCAGGATGAACAGTCTCAAACTCGATGGCTTCAGTGTACTTGGCGATTGCTGTGGCAAAGTCTCTCTGCTGCACCGCCTCTAAGGCTTCGGTAAAAGTAATTTCAAAATTAGAGGCTGGCTTAACGGTAATGGTATAGCTCCCCCCCTGCCAGGAATAGGAACGCGCTAGAACCTTATAAGTTCCGTCAGCTGGCAGCGTAATGACAATTGTTGAGTTGAGCGTGCCGCCATAATCGTCGTTAACCGCAATTTCCTCCCCTTCAGGGGATAGCAGCGATAGAACCGGATCAAACTCACTGCTAGAAAGCTCGATGGTGACTGCCTGTCCTGCTTCCCCCGCAAACGTGTATTCATCTTCAACGGGATTGAGCTGTCCCTGCTGCTGTAAAATCTCTTGCGCGCGCGCCGTGGAAGTGAGTAGTCCTAACTCACTCACAGCGATCACCCCTAGCAGAGCGGACATGAGACCTAAAATTCTTTTCATCGAAAGGTATCCTACTTGCACAGCGACTGCATATTACAGTCTGCGAACCTATCACATGCAACCAAGGTTAGCGCACCCCTCGACGACATGACTTTAACCCCGGCATGAATATTTCTAAATTTCATCGGAGCGAAATTAGAGCGAAGCCTTAGCGCAGTCACACCAAAGGCTATAGTCCTACAGGATCACGGGCATCTTATCAGTCATTAGGTTTCCTTACTGGCTATTTAAGTAGGCGAACCTAATTATTGATAGAGTGTTGGGCTCGCGCCTCAACCGCAACCTACATTGCTCACGTCTAACTGCGCCTACCTATCTTTAGACGTATCAGTAGTCTGTTTCTGTTCCGCAGGCAAGAGCGCAACTTAGAAGCTTCATTTACTCTATTTTTAGGATTTAGCGGTTTTCCATAACCGCAATGCTAACAAGATACTTCGTCAGATAGATGAGCTTCAGCCTGTCAATCTCTATACTAAAAAAAGTTAGTTATAAATAAGCTAATTTTTGCAACTAAAAAGGAGAATATTTATGTCTGCCGAAGATAGAATGAAAGCCACTGCTAAGAACGTCGAAGGTAAGGTTCAGGAAGCTGCTGGAGAAGTAACCGGCGATCCTAAAGATAAGGCCGAAGGCAAATCTAAGCAGGTTGAGGCCCAAGCCCAGCACGCTAAGGAAGACGTTAAGGATAACGTTAAAAAAGCAATTGACTAATTTACAGTTAGTTAGCTTAATCGCTTTTTGACGAGAGGGAGGTGACTGTTGTTACCTCCCTTTCTTGTGTAAATAAACAAATAGATTTACGCTGAATTAGATTGAATTTATTCGTATTTAAAGATAGTGACTCAGTCCTCGGCTTTGCGACAGTATTGTCGATGGTTATTTTTAATTGTAGTTAGCAGCTTTTGGATATCAATTCCTATTCCCCTGCAGGCTCAGTCAGAACCTGAAGCCAGCGAGCTGGCTGCACCGGCAGAAGATACAGGCTCTCAACAAGATGATGGACTGTATTTCGCTGACGTTGTGGTTCGGGGCCGTCCGATTTTTCAGCTGGGCGGGCTGGCCGATATTGGTGCTAGGCAGCGCGCTCAGATTATTAATCGGCGCATTGCCAGTATTGTGCAAAATGCCGAAAACCCTGGTCAGGTAGAAGCCGAGCTGAATGCAGAGGGGACGTTAGCAACCTTAAGACTCAACAATCGAATCTTGATGACGATTACCCAGCAGGATGCTGACGATTTCGGGCTGCCGCTGGAGGCTTTGGCTCAGCGCTGGGCTGAGCAGCTAACGCAGGCACTCAATAAGCCACCCCTGGCCATTGATGTGGCTCAGCGGATTAACACCACTTTGCGGGATCTAGGGCGTGATACTATCGATCGCCTGCCTGCTTTTATCGGGGCTTTCATTATCGTTTTAATTACCTGGGCTGTCGCTGGCGGAGTTCGCTACGGCGCCTTTCGCTGGGCGCAGCAGACAGAAGGCGATCGCAGTACAGAAGTCCTGGTAGGCCGCCTGGGCTACGGCGGCGTTTGGGTCGTTGGCTCGATCATTGCGCTGGGGGTCATGGGACTAAACTTTGGGGCGCTGTTGGGGGCGCTGGGGCTGACCAGTGTGGCCATTGGTTTTAGCCTGAAAGACGTGTTGAGCAACTATATCTCCGGCGTGATTCTGCTGGCCGCTCGCCCCTTCCGGCTAGGAGATCAGGTAATGATTGCCGATTACGAAGGCACCATCACGCAGATCCAGCTACGAGCCACTACCCTCAAAACCTACGATGGGCGCATGGTTTATATTCCCAATCAGGAAGTCTTTCAGGCCAGTATCACTAACAATACGGCTTCGACCCAGCGCCGTAGCTCTGTCGTTGTCGGCATTGACTACGACGCTGATGTGGCCCGCGCCAAGCAAATTATGACCACCGCTGCTCGCCAGATTAAAGGCGTTACCCCTGAGTTTCCGGTTGAAGTTTTAGTGCAGGAACTGGCAGCTAGCACCGTTAACCTGGAGGTGCTTTTCTGGGTCGATTCGCGCCGAGGCGAGTTTTTAGGCACCACTTCTGACGTGGCTCAGGCCATCAAGGAAGCCCTGCAGCAGGCTGATGTAGAGATGCCCACCGAGATTTACACCCTGCTGTTTCGCAACGCTCCGCCTGGACTGGAAGCGCAAATGCATCAGCAGCAAGCCAAGTTACAGCAGGACTAGCCCATGAGAGAGGCTATGTTTAGTGCCATAAGCCGTTCATGGCAGCCAATACGGCGCTGGCTGACTTCGGCCTCATCGACTGACGGCCTGGAGGTGACTGACTCAGAAACGACGGGTTCTATTTTAGCGACGGTTCCTTTGCCCGCTGCGATCGCTCAGAAATTTTCCCTCGCGATTGCAGATTTATCCCTGCCACAAACATATCAAGACACTCTGCGATCGCAGGTGGATGAGGCCCTTCAACAGTGGCGCTCAGACCCACAAGTCCCCAACCATCTCGTTATCATCACCGAGCCAACCGAGCCGTTAGAAAAATATCGCCGTTGGATACTAGAGCAGGGTGACTGGGCAGCGGTGGCGCTGCTGTCAGACTGGGCTGAGCGTCCGCCGGACTACACGGTGATGGTGGAGAAGCTGACCCAGGCGGTAGAAACCGTTCAAGCAGGTGATGAACCGGGACAGGTGATTGTTTTACCCAGCCTGGACCAGTGTTTTCTGCGGTGTGCCGACGGGCTGGCGGGGATTGACTATCTCAGGGATGCCGTCACGAGCGATCGCAACCATTTTTGGGTATTGAGCTGCAACCAGTGGGCTTGGCGCTACCTTGACAGTGTCTGCCATATTCAAGCCTACTTTAAGCAGATATTTAGGGTCCCTAAGCTGGACGGCTTAGCGCTCAAGCAGTGGCTTTCTCCCTTAGAGGCCAGTGTAGACCACACCTTCAAGACGGCAGAACAAGCTGCCTCAGAGAAGCCCGCCGCCGCTGGCGATGAAGTCTCAGAGCAGTGGGCCTCCCCAACCGAGCAGCAGTATTTTGAAACTCTGGCGGCGGCAGCTGGCGGCATTAGCCAAGTAGCAGCCGCTCTGTGGCTGCGATCGCTCGGCTATCAGGAAGCCGAGTCCACATCAGAGCCAGTTAGTGAAAGCAATTCTGTCATTCTCAAAAAGCTAGCCTTTACCCAGCTACCTGATTTGACGGCCAGCGATCGCTATCTGCTGTTTTCACTGACCTTGCATCGCACCTTGAGTATTGCCCACCTAGCCTTGTCTTTAGGCAACAGTATTGATCAAACCATGAACCAGTCTTTGCCCTTGCAGCGTCAAGATTTAATTGCCGTTGCTCATGCTAGCTATCAGCTCAATCCAGCTTATTATCTATCCCTACGGGCTAATCTTAGGCGCAATAACTTCATTGTTGATTAGCTGTTTTGATGAGAAAAGCGTATGTTTGAAACTCTGTTTGAATCCGCTGATAAAATCACAGCCCTTATTCAAAAAATTACGCTTGATCGGGTAGTCCAAGCAGTCTCAATCTTAGGACTTACCTATCTCATTTTCATCCTGCTTGACAAAGCTATTAGCTGGCTATCAGAGCAGGTACCCCTACAGTTTCGTCTCAGCATCAAGCAGTCGCTTCCCTTTTGCCGCGCCCTGGTACTTTTGGTGGCGCTTGTTCTGTTCCTGAGCCGTTTCTTGCAGCTTTCTCCTAGTAATTTGCTAGCCCTGACTGCCTTCTTTCTGCTGGGCTTGGGCTTTGCCTTTAGAGACTACGCTAGCTCCGTCAGCGCTGGCTTGGTTTCTCTGTTTGAGCAGCCTTATCAGGTAGGCGATCGCATTCAAATTGGAGAGCAGTATGGCGAGGTAACACGTTACGGCCTGCGCGGCATTCGACTGCGAACGCTAGAAGATCGGGAGGTCACCATTCCTCACAATCAGGTTTGGACGCAACCTGTGATCAATGCTAATCGTGGCCAGCTAGAGGCGCTGGTCGTCATTGAGTTCTACCTGAGTCACCAGGTTGATGTTGACCAAGTCATGCATATTCTGCGCCGCGTTGCCCAGACCAGCAAGTACACAGATTTGCGATTTCCAATCTCAGTAGAGCTGAAGGAAAAGCCAGAATCGACTCAGTTCAGTTTGGAAGCCTATCCTATGGATATTCGCGATGAGACGGACTACCGCACTGACTTAACCAAACGAGCTAAGGCTATCTTCAGACACATACATAACAGTCCAACTTTCCCCCGCCTATCCGCTATAAAACGACAGACTTCTATCGGAATCGAGCAAACCAATTCAGTCACGCCATCAGGCAGAGTAGCGCTTATAGGTATC